>DAOUQA010000030.1 GCA_030625905.1 Kiritimatiellales bacterium
CTCTCTGCAAAACGCGCAACGTGGCGGTGCAAACCATCAAATCGATTTCACGCGGCCCGCAGGACGATGCGACGAAGAAATACAATATGTGGTACGCACCGCTTGATGAACAGGAAGCCATCGATCACGCCGTCCACTGGGCGCTCGCCAACCCGCAGGTCTTCCTGAACACGGCGGCCGACATCACCCTGCTTCCGAAAGTACTGGAGGCAGCCAAGGCGGCGGGGGAACGACCCTCCGATGAAACGATGGAAGCCGACATTGAGAAGTACGGCATCACGCCGCTGTTCACTTGAAAATCTACAGGCTCAATAGTTCCTGCACGTCTTCCCAGGTCAGCTTCTGCATGACCTGCTCGTCGGTGGTAAGGGTGGCGTCGATAATTCCCTGTTTGCGCTGCTGCATTTCGACAACCCTTTCCTCTACGGTGCCCTTGGTAACGAGCTTGACGCTATAGACAGTGCGCTTCTGTCCGATGCGATGGGCACGATCGGTAGCCTGATCTTCGACGGCGGGGTTCCACCACGGATCAAAATGGATTACCATGTCGGCACCCGTCAGGTTGAGGCCGGTTCCGCCCGCTTTGAGGCTCATCAGGAAGGCGGGAATGTCGTGGTTCTTGTTGAACTTCTTGACTACATCCTGGCGATCCTTGGTGCTACCGTCGAGATAGCAGTATTTCAGGTCGCGCGAATCCATCTCCTTCCTGAGGATGGCGAGCATGGAGGTGAATTGGCTAAAGACCAGCACACGGTGCTTACTGTCGAGGGCCTCGTCGAGCAGCTCGAAGAAAAGATCCATCTTGGCGGATGGATGTTTGCTCTCGACGCCGTCGAGCTTGAGCAGGTCGATGTGGCAGCAGGTCTGCCGAAGACGCAGCAGTGTCTTGAGGATTTCCATGCGGCACTTGTTAAAGCCATCCTTTTCAACCATGCTGCTGATTTTGTTCCTGGAGTCTTCGAGCAACTGGGCATAGACCTTGTGCTGGTCTTCGGTCAGCTTGCAGGGCGCAACGCGCTCGATTTTTGGCGGCAGGTCCTTGGCAACATATTTCTTAAGGCGGCGTAACAGGAACGGATGCAGCTTGCGCCGCAACTTGGCCTGCGCATATTCGCCGTCGGAACCGCCGCCGAGGATGGGCAGTTCATAGAACTCGCGGAAATCCTTGTGACTCCCGAGATAGCTCGGCATCAGAAAGTCCATGATCGACCAAAGGTCGGTCACACTGTTTTCGATGGGCGTTCCGGTGAGGACCAAACGGTGCTCGGCCTTGATCTTCTTGGCCGCCAAGGCATTCTGGGTGGAGCGGTTCTTGATATGCTGCGCCTCGTCGAGGATCGCGATGGAATAGGTGTATTCCAGATGCTTCTCAATATCGCGCCGCATCAGGGCATAGGACGTGATGACGATATCGGACTTTTCGACCTTCTTCCATTTGCGGTGGCGATCTGTTCCATGCAACAACAGCACCTTCAGATTGGGCGTGAACTTTGCAGCCTCTTCCTTCCAGTTTTCAACGAGACTGGTTGGGCAAACGACCAGGCTAGGCTTTCCGCCGAGGTCTTCATCGGCACGCCCCAACTGGATCCACGCCAGAGTTTGGATGGTTTTCCCCAGCCCCATTTCGTCGGCAAGGATTCCGCAAAAGGAGCGTTTCTCGAGAAAGCGAAGCCAATTGACCCCTTCTTGCTGGTAGGAGCGCAATGTACCTTTTAAACGCGGGCTGAGTTCGACCGGTTCGACCGATTCCTGCTCGTTCTGCCGCTTGGCTTTTTCCAGCCATGCCGGCGTCGCCTCGATATCTATGCCATCCAACCCGTTAAGCGAGGATTGAACATAGCTTCCATAGATGCCGCTCATGCGGAAGGTACCGGGCCTGTCGCCCGCGCCAACGGCACAGTCCTCAAATACTTCGCGCGCCTGCTGGATCGCATCGGCATCGAGCAGAATGGTACGCCCATCGCGCTCAACAAAGGAATCGCCCTTCATCAATGCGCGCTGGATGTCCCGTTCGGAAATACTTCCGGTGCCCGTTTCGTAGTCATAGCCCACATCGAAATAGTCGCCCGCAGCGGATTCATTGACGTGGATGACCGGCATGACGTAGTCGGCCGTTTCGGCAAAGGGTTTAATGCGTCCCTCAAGCTCGACCTTCCAGCCCATGCGGCGGATCCTCGGCACACCGCTACCGAGGAAGTTGAGTACCTCGCGCGGCCCCACGATATTCCTGAGTGTATCGCCCGCCCGGCCGATAAACCCAACAACCTCCAGTTTCTGAACCGCTTTTTTCTCCGCATCCATATTACGAATACGGTAGCGCAACAAATCCTTTTTGTCGGGAATGGCAAAGTTTCCGCGCATATCGGCACGGCCGGCGACCAGCTCGATTTCGTCGTTGTAGCGGGCGTAGAGCGTGGCGGAAAGCGAGGCCGGACTGCCCTTGAGCACCAGGTGGAATTTGGGTTTGGCCGGCTTCATGAAGAAGAGATCCGGGGTGATGGTGCTGCGCACCAGCATCTGCTTTTCGATCTGCACAAGATCGGTCATCAGGAAGGCGGGAACGTCCGTGCGCGGAATGGAAATAGGCTCGCGATAGATTTCGCGAAGCGAACGCGACAGCAGATCGTTCAGCGGCCAAAACTGGCCATCGCAAAAAACCCACCCAAGCGTATTTCCGACCACATAGAATGGAAGCGAGGAAGCCGCCCCGCCCGGGAAATCGGTGTAAAGCTCCAGCAGAAGCTCGCCACTCTCGCGATCAAGATCCATTTCCATAACCGAGTCCAACATCTCGGAATGAACCGCATAGCCTTTCGCTCGGTTTTTCTCGAAGAGGGCTTTCCCGGGGTACAACCGCAGCAGGTTAATGAAATCGGAAACGGAAAGCTGCAGCACATTCTTTACCGGACCGCCCGACAGATCCTCCAGTGCATGAAGAATCTTTTCGTCGCGATGTGGAAAGGAAAAGGCGGTGTCGGCCGAGACGTTGCCGGCCGGAGTGCGCTTGCCGGAAACCTCGACATAGAGGCCAATCTCAATCTTCCCGATGAGCACCTGCTTTTGCCAGTATTCGGGAAGCTCCACCATCAAACGGGCTTTCACCGCTCCGGGATCCGCCCTTTTAACGCACTGGATATATTTGCCCGCCGCTTTCTTTTTGAGCCGCTCGGCCCACCGGCGCTCCGCATTGGCCTCCTCCTGCGCCGGGTCGACATTGCGGCGAATAACCTCCATGCCCATCGCCACGAGATGCGAGCAGATGAGGCCGCGATCCTGGTTATCGCGGCACGGGCAAAGATTGTCGGGATACCCTCCCGGCTTCGGCACCTTGAATTTTGAGCGCATTCCGCGCGGGCCGAGGTTGAGCACCCCCGAAATCAGCGGGTGTTCATAGGTGATCTTTTCCACTACGCCCCGGGTAAACAACGACTTTCCATCGCGAAAAGCACGCCAACCCGCCCAATCCTTCAGATCCTTCTCCGTAAATGATACCTTATCGCTCATCACCCATACCCCTTGGACGTAACTAGAAAATAGTCTCCATTTTCACCGTTTTTGTGAAGAAATCCATAAAAAACTTTAGATTTTGTCCGGCTCCCTGAAAATACCCGTAAAATCCGTGTTGGATAATCAACGTTTTACCCGAAATCCTCCCAAACAATTTGTTGACGGAAGCTCTTGCGCGAGTGCAATATCCGCCGCTTTGAAACTTGAGGAAATTCCATGCAACGGATCATGAAAAAATCCAAGATACACACCGCCACCATCACGGGACTGGAGCTGTATTACGAGGGTAGCATCACAATTGACCGCGATTTGCTCGACAGGGCCGACATGCTTCCCGGCGAACAGGTGCAGGTCGTCAACCTCAACAACGGCGAACGGTTAATTACCTACACCATCTCCGGCGAACGCGGCACCGGCCTGATCGAACTCAACGGCCCGGCCGCGCGCCGCGCCGCCATCGGCGACAAGGTCATCATTATTTCCTACGGCAACTACGACGAAGCGGAGGCGAAAATTCTTGAGCCAATCGTCGTCTTCGTTGATGAGAACAACCGTGCCGTCCGGAAATAAGGTTGTGCACACGGACATTCGGCAGGTTGCGGGTCAGACGAAAGGACAGGCTCATTTAATGACAGGACCATTTCCCTCCCAGAAAAGAAAAAATCATCCTGTCATCCAATAATCCTGTCCAAACAAATCCAAAAAATGAGCACATACCTCTACCAAAAGACCAACCACTATTTCGGCCAACTCGCCTCCGGCACCGAAAAATGCGGCGAGGCCGAACTCAAGGGACTTGGGGCAACCAACATCAAGCCCGGCTACCTCGGCGTCTACTTCTGCGCCAACCAGCGCACGCTCTACGATATCGTCTATCGCACCCGTATCTTCTCGCGCATCCTCGCCCCGCTGATCGTGTTCGATTGCCACTCCGAAAAATACCTCTACAAGACCGCGCAAAATATCGACTGGTCCGACTTCCTCACCCTCACCAAAACCTTTGCCATCACCTCCAATGTAGCCGACAGCAACATCCGCAACTCGCAATATGCCGGACACGTTTTCAAGGATGCCATCGTTGACCAGTTCCGCGACAAGACCGGCGAGCGCCCTAACGTCGACACCCATAATCCCGATCTCCAGCTCAACCTTTACATCCACGAAAACAAGGCACGCATCAGCGTCGACCTCGGCGGCGGCTCCCTGCACAAGCGCGGCTACCGCGCCCAATCCGTCGAAGCCCCCATGCAGGAAACCCTCGCCGCCGCCATCATCCAACTCTCCGACTGGCACGGCGAACGCCCGCTCCACGACCCCTTCTGCGGCTCCGGCACCCTGCTCTGCGAAGCCCTCATGAAGCAGTGCAACATACCCGCCGCCTACCTTCGAAAAAAATTTGGTTTCCTGCGTCTTCCCGACTTCGATGCCACCGTCTGGAACCAGGTCAAGACCAAGGCCAACGCCGAGATGATTCAGATTGGGCAGGCTGGAAGTGCTGCCCCACATGTGGAGCAGGCATCCCTGCCTGCTCAAGCACTAATAAGCGGAAGCGATATCAGCACCGATGCCGTCAAGGCCGTGCGCGCCAACCGCGCCGCCCTTCCAGACGCTGGAAAGATCAAGGTGCGCCGCGCGGACTTCCACGATCTGGAAGGGTTCGACAACACCACCATCGTTACCAACCCGCCCTACGGCATCCGTCTTGGCGACAAGGAAGGCGCCACCGCCCTGCTCAAGGAGTTCGGCGATTTCCTGAAACAAAAATGTACCGGCTGCACCGCCTTCATCTACTATGGCGATGCCTCGCTCGCGAAGAAGCTCGGCCTCAAGCCCGAGTGGAAACAGCCCCTGCGCAGCGGCGGCCTCGACGGCATCCTCTGCAAATACGAGCTGTATTAGAAAATATTAAAATATCGGACTGACCCTTCATGTGGGTGTAGAGATCGCTTACCCGCAGGGAAGCGATGTGCGCAATGTAGACGATGCTCCACTGGGCGGATGCGGAGACATCGACTTCGGTGTCGTCGATAAAGCGGGCGGTGCAGGTGTAGTTGGTCAACGAACAATACGTAGTACGCACTACGCTCAATACGCGTAGTCGCTGCCGCCGATGAATTCGCGAAAGAGGGAGTTTGAAGGGATACCTGCCTCGTCCACATCGGTGCGGAGCGGCTCGAGGAACCGCATGACGCGCCGGGCGCGCAGGAAGGCGTCCTGCCGCTTGAGGTCATTTTGGTAGCGCTGCATCGCCTCCGGAAAAAAGTGGAAAAGCTTGTTTTTCAGCACCGGAAATTCGTAGGGCATGGCACTATTGACGAGAAAGTCGACGTTTCCAATGAACGGAATAATGTTCTGCAACTCGCTTTTGCGGACATAGTGCCAATGCGTGAGGGTTTTCAAAGGCTCGTGGTTGCGGCTCCAACTGTCGCGGATCATCCGGCGCAGCAGGCGGTGGTCGGCCCAGCGCATGAATTCGTCCTGCTCGTTGTGCAACTGACCGAGCGTTTCGATGTAGAGCCGGAACTTATGGCTATCCGGCACGCTGCGGGTCATGTCGGAATAGAGCCCGTGCAGGCAGTCCATCAGCAGGATTTCATCGTCGGCCAGCCACATTTCATGCACGTCCAACGTCCGCTTTCCGGTGTGGAAATCATAATGGGGCGTCTTGACGGTTTCCCCGGCGAGCAACTGCTCCAGATGCTGATTGATCAAGTCGATGTCGAGAGCCTGCGGGGTTTCATAGTCGTAGTCGCCAAACTCGTCCTTGGGGTGCATTTCGAGATCGAAGAAATAGTGGTCGACATTGATCGCCCTAAGCTTTTTACCCTGCGCGGCAAGCTGCTCCCCCATCTTGATCGTGGTGGTGGTTTTTCCGGAAGACGACGGGCCGGCCACGATGATCAAGCGGACGTTGTCGCCATGCTCCAACACCCGCTGGCCGGCGGCACGGCATTCGTTGGCATAGCGCTCCTCGCACGCTACCACCAGTCCGGGATACTCCCCGTTCTCGATAATCCGGTTGATTCCGGCGATGGACTCGCACCCGTGTTCAATGTTCCAGCGCAGCACTTCGTAGATATGCCGGTATGGAATGTTATCGGTGGCTTCGATCGCGCCGCGCTGCACCTCGCGTACCTTGGTGCGCTTGTGGCGATAGATGATATAGGCGCGGGCAGTGTCGACATGTCCATTTTCCATCAGGACGGATTCGACGATATCCTGCAAATCCTCGACCGTTGGGATTTGCCCGGCATAGCTTTCCGCAGCGCGCCGCTCCACGGCCACGGAGAGCCGTTCGGCCTCTTCAAAGCCAAAGCCGCCGATTGATGCGGCGGCCTTGAAGATGGCGGTGGCGATCCGGCTACGGTCGTAGGGAACGATCTGGCCATCGCGCTTGATGATGGTTCCCTGCCTCATGGCAGGGAAATCCTAATTTCTAAACCCGAAATCCTAAACAAATCCAAATGGTTTAAACCGGAATGCTCAAAACAGCGGGTTTGGCTCATTTCCAATTTCCGGAATTTGATATTGTTTAGCATTTAGTGCTTAGAATTTGAATGCCCGGCGGGCATTACTCGCCATCAAGGAACCCCTCCAGCTTACGGATACGGGTCGGGTGGCGCATTTTACGCAGTGCCTTGGCCTCGATCTGGCGGATACGCTCGCGGGTTACGTTAAACTTGCGTCCCACTTCCTCCAGCGTGCGCGGATAGCCATCGACCAACCCAAAGCGAAGCGTAAGCACTTCCTGCTCGCGGCTGGTCAGGGTTTCGAGGACATCGCCGATCTTTTCCTTAAGTAGGCTGAACGCGGTCATTTCGTCCGGCTTTTCCGCGGCCTTGTCTTCGATGAAGTCGCCAAAGTGCGTATCGTCGCTATCGCCGATCGGGCTTTGTAGCGAAATCGGCTGCTGGGCGATCTTCAGGATGGCGCGAACGCGCTCGACGGCCAGATCCATTTCCTCGGAAAGCTCTTCCGGAGTGGCTTCGCGGCCAAACTCCTGAAGCAGCTGCTTCTGGATTCGCATCAACTTGTTGATGGTCTCGATCATGTGCACCGGGATGCGGATCGTACGCGCTTGGTCGGCGATGGAGCGGGTGATCGCCTGGCGGATCCACCACGTGGCATAGGTACTGAACTTGTAGCCCCGGCGATACTCGAACTTCTCCACGGCCTTCATCAGGCCCATGTTGCCTTCCTGGATCAAGTCGAGGAAGGAAAGTCCGCGGTTGGTGTACTTTTTGGCGATACTGATCACAAGCCGCAGGTTGGCCTCGATCATTTCGGTCTTGGCCTTGAGCCCCTTGCGCAGCCAAATGCGCAGCTCCTTGTGCTGCAGCATGAATTCCTGATGTTCTATCTGGAGGTAGGATTCCAACTCGCGGATATTCTTACGGGTGGCGCGCAGGTCGACTGCGGCGCTCTTGGCTCTGCTCTTCTTGAGGCGCACCACCTCTTTGAGCAGATTCTTCATCTTATAGTACTGCTTGTCGACGGAGGGAATGATGTCCTCGATCGCCTTTTGCTTGAAGTGCAATTGCCTGAAGTATTCCGTCAAGCGCTCCTGCGCCTTCTCGAACATTTTCGAGGCCTTCTTTTCCTCAGCACTGTTTTTCTTGGCCTTCACGCCATCGTGGAAATATTTCAGCTTCAACTCGCCGTTTCGTTCGATGCCCCGGAGCACTTTCGGCAGGTCGTTGAAATAATCTTCACGGCACTCGACGTGTTTGTCGGAAACAATACGATCGAAGCGCTCCTTGCCAAGCTCCAGACGTTCAATTACCCCCAGATAGGCATCGGTTGCGCAACCCAGGCGATTGAACATGCCGGTCGTGGCAATTTCGGCCTCCTCGATACGCTTTGAAATTTCGACCTCCTGCTCGCGGGTAAGCAAGGGAACCTGGCCCATTTGCTTGAGATACATCCGGACAGGGTCGTCGAGTACGTCGCTGCGGGCGCTCTGCTTGTCGGCCTGCTCCTTTTCCATGCGTGCTTGGTATTCCTCCACATCGTCCTGTCGGATGATGTCGATTTCCATGCTCTGGAGAAGCCCGACCACTTTGTCGATGTCCTCCACCACCACCAAATCTTCCGGGAAAGCTTCGTTGATATCCTCATAGGTCAGGAATCCATGGTCGGAGGCCAGCGACAGCAGCTCCTTGATGCGATCATTGCGCTCCTCGCGATCCATCAAGGAAACCGCATTCAGCTCCTCGATCGCGGTTGATGAAGCCTTAATCTCGTCCTTCTTGCCTGCGGTCTTTTTGGGAGCCTTCTTTGCGGAAGCCTTCTTTGCGGGAGCCTTCTTTGCGGGGGCCTTCTTAGCTACCGCTTTCTGGGTGGTTTTTTTCGTAGCAGCCTTCTTGGCCGGCTTCTTTTCCACCTTTTTCCCGGGGACGGCGGCTTTCTTGGCCACCTTGATCGGCACCGCTTTCTTGACGGACTTTTTCGCAACCTTCTTGGCGGCCTTCTTCGCCACCACCTTCTTGACGGACGCTTTTTTGGCAACCTTCTTGGCGGCTTTCTTCACCGGCGCTTTTTTTACAGGTGCTTTCTTGGAAGCCTTCTTCTTCGTGGCGGCTTTCTTCTTTGCGGCGGTTTTTTTCGCAGTACCCATGGGGCTCCTTTTTATAAAAATACACAATTCACCCATTATAGTGGGAAACCGGAGAATTAACAGCAACAGCCACCCACCCGTCAACGTAAATTGGAAAATTATTAAGACCGCAATCCAACGCCGGGAGCAAATGGCCTACGACATCAAGAGTTCGAGCATCGACAGAACCGTCGATATCGCTACAGCAAGCTCAACGGAAAACCCCCGCTGCAAAGCTTGGAAGCCCGCGCAAATTTGCTGAGATAAACAGGCCTGTCTCTTCGAGTTCTTCGTGCCTTCGTGTTATTCCCTACGTCAATAGCGCCTTGGCTTTTTCGTAGACGTTTTCGGTGGTGAAACCAAACTTTTCGAGTAGCACCTTGTATGGCGCGGAGGCGCCGAAGTCATCTTTGGAGATCATGACTCCCTTGCGGCCAACATAGCGCTCCCAGCCGAAGCTGGTTCCGGCCTCAACCGACATGCGCTGGTCGCAGGCATCGGGCAGAACCGATTCCTTGTATTCTTCGGACTGCTTCTCGAACAGTTCGCGCGAAGGCATGCTGATGACGCGGACATTCTTGCCTTCTTCGCCAAGTTTCTGAGCGGCGGCCAAGGTGATTTCCACTTCGGAACCGGTAGCGATCATCAACAGGTCGGGCGTTCCTTCACCACTCTGCCAGAGGGTGTATGCACCCTTCTTAACAAGCTCGGCCGCCGGGAATACGGAGCGATCGAGGGTCGGAAGGTTCTGGCGGGTCAGGCACAGCGCAGTCGGGCCGCTCTTGTTTTCGAGCGCGGCTTTCCACGACTCGACCACCTCGTTGGCGTCGGCCGGGCGCAGCACGGTCATGTTATGGATCATGCGCAGGCCGGCAATGGTTTCGATCGGCTGATGGGTCGGGCCGTCTTCGCCCACGCAAAAGCTGTCGTGCGTGAAGACATAGATGACCGGAATGCCCATCAGCGCGGCCATGCGCGCCGTTGGGCGGACATAGTCGGCAAAGACGAGGAAGGTTCCGCCAAAGATGCGGAAGCCACCATGCAACTGCACGCCGTTCATAATTCCACCCATGCCGAGTTCGCGAACACCGAAGTGGAAGTTGCGCCCTTCCCAGACATCCTTGCCAATGTCGCCGAGTCCGGCCATGTAGGTATTGTTCGACGGGGCGAGGTCGGCCGAGCCACCCACGAGGTACGGGATTTCCTTGGCGAGGGCATTGATCACCTTGCCGGAGGAGGAACGGGTGGCCAGCGAGGAACCCGCTTCGAATTCGGGCATCTTGCCGTCGAGATCCGGGAGGTCGCCGTTCATGGCGGCTTTCCAAGCCTTGGAAAGGTCGGCGTTTGCAGCACTCCATGCATCGAAGGTGGTGTTCCATTCGGCTTCGGCTTTTTTCAGTTCACCGAGGCGAACGGCGAAGGCATCGCGCACTTCCTGCGGCACGAAGAACTTTTCTTCGGAGATGCCGAGGTTTTTCTTGGTGGCCACCACTTCCTCTTCGCCGAGTGGCGCGCCGTGGCAATCGTGCGAGCCTTCCTTGTTCGGGGAACCGAAGCCAATCTTGGTGTTGCAGATAATGACGGACGGCTTTTCGGTTTCGGCCTGCGCGGCCTCGATGGCGGCGGAAATCTCGGCGGTGTTGTGGCCGTCGATTTCCTGCACGTGCCAGTCGTAGGCGTCCATGCGCTTGGCTACATCGTCGGTATAGGTGATGTGGGTGTCGCCCTCGATGGAGATAAAGTTCTGGTCGTAGAAGACCACCAGCTTACCGAGGCCGTGGTTGCCCGCCAATGAGAAGATCTCGTGGGAGATGCCTTCCTCAAACTCGCCTTCTGAGGCCAACACATAGGTATAGTGGTCGACGATCTTTTGCACGTCGGTATTGTAGCGCACTTGGAGCATTTTCTCGGCGATGGCCATGCCGACGGCATTGGCGCAACCTTGGCCGAGCGGCCCAGTGGTGGTTTCCACGCCGATCGTGTGCCCGAATTCCGGATGGCCGGCGGTCTTGCTGCCCCACTGACGGAAGCTTTTGAGCTCTTCCATCGGCAGGTCGTAGCCCGCGAGGTTGAGCAGGCTGTAGATCAGCATCGAACCGTGTCCGCAGGAGAGGATGAAGCGGTCGCGGTCGGCCCAGTTCGGGTTTTCGGGATTGTGCTTGAGGTACTGACCCCAAAGCACGGCGGCAACATCGGCCATGCCCATCGGCATGCCGGGGTGGCCGGAGTTGGCGGCCTGTACGCCGTCCATCGAGAGTCCGCGAATTGTGTTTGCTACAAGTTTCATATCCATGGTGTTTATTCCTTTTTTTCGTTAATTCAACCGGCGCGACAAATTTCGCGCCATTTCTTCAAAGCGGATTTCCAAGCCTCGGAATCTTCGGGCATGAATTCGCGGGTCTCTTCCGCAAAGGAGTTGCGGATGATTTCGCGGCCCTCTTCCAAGGATTGGATGTCGCCCATCGCCAGCATTTGCATGATCAGGTTTCCGGTGGCGGTGGCCTCGATAGGGCCGGTAACGACCCTGCGGCCGGTGGCGTTGGCGGCAAGCTGGTCGAGTAGCGTGTCCTTGCACCCGCCGCCGACAATGCGGAGGGTGTTGAGCGTGCGACCGGAAAGCTTTTCCAGCGTGTCGTAAGTGTGGGCATAGAGCAATGCCAGCCCTTCGTAAGCGGCACGCAGGATCTGCGCGTGCGTTTCCGGGCGCGCCTGCCCCGTGCGCCCGCAGTATTCCTGAATGCGCACGGCCATGTCGCCCGGCGCAAGAAACACGTCGTCGCTGGGATCGACAAAGAACTCGAAGGGCTGCGCTTCCAGCGCCATGTGCTCCATAGCATGCCACGAATAGCCGTAGTCCTGTTCATTCCAAACGCGGCGCAGTTCCTGGATAATCCAGAGGCCGGAAAGATTTTTGAGGAAGCGGATGGTATCGCACACGCCCACCTCGTTGGTAAAGTTGGCCGCCAACACATCGTCATTGATGATTGGCTCCGGCAACTCGGTTCCGAGTAGCGACCAGGTGCCGGAGCTCAGGAACGCGCAATGCTCCCCTTCGACCACCGGCACGGCGGCGAAGGCGCTGGCGGTATCGTGGCTTCCGACCGCGACAACGGGCAGGCCATCGGTATCGCCGACCACGGTTCCGGGATCGACCAGCTCCGCGAACAGGTCGGTGCGTATCCCCAGTTTTTCAAGCAGGTCGTAGGCCCAGTCCTTGGTGGTGGGATTGTAGAATTGCGAGGTGCTTGCAAACGAGCGCTCGGCCACCATTTTTCCGGTGAGCCAATAGTTGAGAAGATCGGGAACAAACAGCATTTTGGAGGCGGCCTTGTACTGGAACGAATCCTCCAGCGAAAGGGACATCAGCTGGTAGAGCGTGTTGAGCTCCATGAACTGGAGGCCGGTGTGGGCGAAAACCTCTGCTTTCGGAACGCGCTCAAACACCTGCCCGAACATGCCCTCGGTGCGGCCGTCGCGGTAGTGGACCGGATTGCGCAGCAACTTTCCATCGGCATCGAACAACCCAAAGTCAACGCCCCAGGTGTCGATGCCCATGGAGACGAGCCCGTCGCCATATTCCTTTTTCGCGTGGGCAATGCCTTCCTTGATATTGCGGAAGAGGTGGACGAAATCCCAGAGGAGTGTCCCACGCACTTCGGTTGGGCCGTTCCAGAAACGGTTCATCTCCTTGAGCGACAGCTTGCCGTTGTCCAGTGTTCCCACAATCGTGCGTCCACTCGACGCGCCCAGATCCACGGCCAGATAATGCTTCTTCATCCTAAATCCCCGGTGCATTGGCCAGCAGGTATTGCTCCGCTTCCGGGCTCCAGAGCCCGTTGTGCTTCTCGACGAGTCCGGCCAGCCCCTGGTAGAGATCGCCGTCCATGCCTTTCAGATCATCCAGCGCAACGAGCGGCATGCTGACGCTATTGTAGACCAGCTTCTTTCCACCCGGAATATTCGGGAGGTTCAGCGTAGTTTCAATCACGGCATCGAGACCGCCAACGTGCGTGATCATGGTGGACGGGTTCAACTTTCCGGCCTCCATCATTTTGAGCGACTCCAGCATATCGTCCGTGTTTCCGCCGCTGGTACCGACCACATGCGTTGCCGCATAGTGGACGTTGTAGAAGTTGAACGAGGCCGAAAACTCGGGATTGGTCGGCCCTGCGAAAAAGTTGAGGCAGCCATCGAATCCGAGAATCTTGTCGGCCTGCTCCAAAACGGGAGCCACTGGGGCATAGACAAACACATCGTCGAAACCGGCGTTGTTCGGCGTGAGCAACTTGAGGTAGTCCACGCCCTTGCCCTCATCGGCGGTGTTGACGTAGATAAGTTCCACGCCGTTGGCCTTGGCTTCCTCAACCGTGTAGATCGAAGCGGCACGTTCAAGCCGAGCGTTGTCGATATCCGTCACGACCAGTAGACCCGGCTTGCGGTCGCAGTGGATCGCATAGTCGATCGCACCCAAGCCCATCGGGCCAACACCCGCAAGCAGCGCCATTGCGCCGCCTTCGACAATGCCCATTTTGTGGACATAGCTTCCCGGCGTGGTGTGGTAGTTGGCGTGGAAACCGCCGACAATGCACGACACCGGCTCGGCCAGCGAGCCGTGGTAGTAGGCCTCGCCGCTGAAGGACAGTAGACAATTGTTCGTCATCACCTCTTCCGGGATAACGACATACTGCGCGTCGCCACCAATGTTCTGGTACGAGTAACCGGGCGCGGAAAGAACCCCGACCGGGCCGTTTTCATCCACCAGCGCGGGCTGGATCGAAAACCGCTCCCCCGCCTGGAAGTCGGCGGCCCACTTGGAACCCACCTCGATAATTTCGCCACAGAACTCGTGACCGATAATGATCGGATTTTCCGCGATATCATCCGGGACGCGCTTGTGTTTCGGCCCCTGTGTCGCCGCTTTGTAGGATGACATGCAAATGCTATCCGAAACGATTTTCGCCAGGATTTCCGTTTCCTTAATTGCCGGAAGCTCGAATTCTTCCAGTCGCAAATCACTCTCTCCGTATAAACGCACTGCTTTGGTTTTCATAAAACCCTCCGGGTTTAGTTATCGATTAATCGTTATTGGTTATTCGTTGGCGGCTACGGGCATTTGGCTTTTCCTAATAACCAATAACCAGTAACCGATAACTCCATTCTAATTCAACATCACTTGACCGCCGGTCACGGGAATGGCCTGTCCGGTTTCATACTTTTGTTCGACCGAGTAGAGAATCGCCTTGGTGACATCCTCGCCGTCGCAGCCGCGGTTCATGGGAACCTGCGCTTCGTAGAAATGGCGAACAT
>DAOUQA010000262.1 GCA_030625905.1 Kiritimatiellales bacterium
GAGCACGGTGATGGCCGAAACGAGGATAATGATGAAGGCATCCATTTTAGGAATCTTGAAAATGATCCGGAAGCTCGACCACTCGAAGGTGCCGATCACCACCATGAACATTACGCCAACGAGCGCGGCCAGCGGGATCATTTCCACCAGCGGCGCAGCAAACAACAGGGCGGCCAGCAGGAACAATGCAGCGGAAATTCCCGAACTGCGACCTCGGCCACCGCTGCGGATATTGATCATGCTCTGCCCGATCATGGCGCAACCGCCCATGCCGCCGAAGAAACCGTTGACGAGGTTGGCCAACCCCTGCCCGATCGACTCCTTGTTGCCGCGCCCGCGCGTCTCGGTGATTTCGTCAACGAGCGTCAGGGTCATCAACGACTCAATCAGCCCGACGGCGGCGGCCAGCACGGAGTATGGCAGGATCAGCTTGATGCTTTCCCAGTTGAACGGCACATGCGGTATTCCAAAGCTCGGGAGCGATGCGGCAATAGTGGTTTTGCTTGGATCCATATCCTTCACAAAGTCGAGCACGGTGCGGGAATGGTGGATGCCGGAACGGTCGAGAAAAAATGAAATGACGGTAACGGCGAGAATAGCCGCCAGCGTGGCGGGAACGGCTTTGGTGAGTTTTGGAAGGAATGCGCTGATGGCCATGGTAACAGCAATCATACCAAACATGATCAGCAGCGGAGCCGCCGCCAAAAGATGCGGCTCATCGCCGTGGCCGACATAGAATTGTTCGAACTGCGCCTTGAAGATGATAATGGCTAGGCCGTTCACGAAACCGAGCATGACCGGATGCGGTACAAGGCGAATAAACTTGCCCAGTTTCAATAGGCCGAAAATCATCTGCAATACACCCATAAGAATGACCGCGGCAAAGAGATAGCCAAGCGCGGCCTCTGCGCCAACCGCGGCGGTTTGCTGGATCACCAGCGGTGCAAAGATTACCGCCACCGCACCGGTCGCACCGGAAATCATGCCGGGCCGTCCACCAAAAATGGCGGTTATCAAGGCCATCATGAAAGCGGCGTAGAGACCAATAACGGGATCAACGTGCACCACAAACGAAAATGCCACGGCTTCCGGAATCAGCGCCAGCGCAACCGTCAAGCCAGACAGGATGTCGTTCTTCAAATTGCGCGGCCGTTCGATCTTCAGCTTAAACAGCTTATTGGTGTTGGTCATGATGGAATTCCAGTTATTGGTTATCGGCCACCCTGTCTGGGTGAAAGGTGGCGCACTATCCCAGAATCATTATTGATTACGAGTCGTTTTTAGGCAGAATAATTTGTAGGCAGAACGATTGCTCCCCAGCCGGATGAGAGGAAAATCATTCTGCCTACAAATTATTCTGCCTATTCCTCGTCCGCATTGCCAAAAAAACCTTGGATTGGAAGCGGAGCCGTTGACATTGCCGGAGGGGTTGGATAAGAATGTAATTCTTATTTAAACCCCGATTCCGTCGATAAAGGAGAAAACAGCATGGCCGCAAAAAAAGAGACCCCCGTAGACAAATCATCCGCCCTCAGCACCGTCGTGGCGCAGATCCAGAAACAGTATGGCGAGGGGGCGATCGTCAAGCTAGGCGCCGCCGCAGCCAACACCAAGATTGAATCCATTTCCACCGGCGCGCTAACCCTCGATATCGCACTCGGTATCGGCGGACTGCCCCGCGGGCGCGTCGTCGAAATTTACGGCCCGGAATCTTCCGGCAAGACCACGCTCGTCTCCCACGTCATCGCCAATGCCCAGAAGTCTGGCGGAGCCGCCGCCTTCATCGACACTGAACATGCGCTCGATCCGGGCTATGCCAAGAAGATCGGTGTCGATATCGACAATCTGCTCGTCTCCCAGCCCGACTCCGGCGAAGAGGCGCTGAACATTTGTGAAGCGTTGGTGAAGAGTAACTCGCTCGCTGTGGTTGTGGTCGACTCCGTCGCCGCGCTTGCGCCGCGCGCCGAGCTAGACGGTGAAATGGGACAGTCGCACGTCGGCCTCCAGGCCCGCCTCATGTCGCAGGCGCTACGCAAACTGACGGCCGCCATCAACCACTCGCGCACCACCTGCATCTTCACCAACCAGATCCGCGAAAAGGTCGGCGTCATGTTCGGCAGCCCCGAAACCACGCCCGGCGGCCGTGCCCTCAAGTTCTACTCCTCCGTCCGCCTCGACATCCGCCGCATCGGCCAGTTGAAGGATTCCGCCGGTGTGGTATATGGCAACCGCACCCGCGTCAAGGTTGTAAAGAACAAGGTCGCGGCTCCCTTCACGCAGGCCGAATTCGATATTCTCTACGCCGAAGGCATCTCCTATACCGGCTCCGTGATCGACGCCGCCATCGACGCAAGCATCATCGACAAGAAAGGTTCCTGGCTTTCCATGGACGGAACCCAGCTCGGCCAAGGCCGCGACTCCGCCGTCCGCGCCCTCAAGGAGGACAAGGAACTCTGCGACTCCGTCATCGAACGCATCCACAAGGCCCGCGAGGAAAGTAAATCTTAGACATGCTGGTCTATTCTAAAATTCTCAGGCTGACCCCTTCTCATGGACGGAACCCAGCTCGGCCAAGGCCGCGACTCC
>DAOUQA010000211.1 GCA_030625905.1 Kiritimatiellales bacterium
ATTCCCTTCTACCAAATGGCCCAGAAGGCCACTGAAAAACTACTGGAAGTTCTGGAAGGAGAACAACCCTACATTCCGGGGTTTTATGAAGTTCCGGCCGAGCTGCTCATCCGCGAAACAACCGTAAAATCCGGACAAGCCTAACGTTTTATTCATATCCGCCCCTTTATTGATGATTCACGACCCGTTTCCAAGAGAGTCCAATACTGGCTTCCAACGTCCGGCCCTTGGCGGTTGAGCGTCGTTGGGTCGTGGGCGCGCCAGAAAATATCGAGCAGCGTTTCGCATGAAACCCTGGAGGGGTCGTAGACGATTTCGATGACCTCGGCATGGCCGGTATCGTTCCAGCAAACCTCCTTGTAGGTCGGGCTTTCGGTCTGCCCGCCGGTGTAGCCGACGGTCGTGTCGATGACCCCATCCATCTCCTGGAAAATGGATTCCACGCCCCAGAAACACCCCGCCGCAAGCACCGCCTTTTCCATCCCGGCCTCCTTCTTCTCCGCAAAAGCCCCGGATACCGCGACCGCCAATGCCAGCAGGCAAATAGAACGAATGCTCATGAAAACCGGGGAAATTTTCTTTTTCGTGCGGCACCCAGACCTTGGAACCTATTTTTGGCGGGGGTGGCCGATCCGGCCGACGCCCGCCAAGGCGAGGAAGATCCCGGCCATGATTCCGGTGAATTTCCAGATTTCCTTTTGCTTTTCCTTCAACTGGTAGGCGGAGTAGCGGATGATGGGAATGCCGCCCTCGCGCAGGTCGTAGAGGTGCCGTTTCCAAAGCTTGGGGAAACGCCGGACATAGCGCAACTGCACCGGGGTTCCCTCCGGTAGGCTTTTCAACGCGTTTTCAAAATAGGTCTTGTGCTCCATGTAATAGAGCTGTTCGCGGTTCTTCACGATGGCATAGACCATCAGCTCGTCCTGGATCACATCGAGCTTACCGCCCTTTTGCCATTTCTTGACGCGATAGCGGGTATATGAACCCACATCCTGCCGCAACTGGTTTTCGGAGGGGAGAACCACATTATCGACAACAACCCCCCAGACAAAAAAACATAGAATGAATACGCTCAATACATATTTCTTCATCGCGATCTCCTTTTCAGCCGCGCAAACCCTCCGGTTTTCGCGGCAGTTATCGGCTAATCGTTATTGGTTATTAGTGAAATGTGTTACCGGCAATAGGTTCTCCTGATAACCAATAACTAATAACCATTAACCATTAACCGGAAGTGCAAAACAGATATTTTGCATGTTCCTCTTCTAGTTTTTCAAGCTATGGATCGGTGCAGGGATCCGCCCGCCAAAATGCACAAATCGTGCCGACTTACCTGTGTTACGTACGGATAGTACCACGCTTTCGCCGAAAAGTCCTCCAAAAGATACAAATTCACCCGCCGCCTTACCGGGCGCGGGAATCAGCCGAGCCGCCGTGGTCTTTGAATTGATCACCCCGATCATCAACTCGTCCGCAATGATCGCCGCAATGGTTTCGGCAGACGTGTCCCCGGGAATCGGAACCATATCGAGACCCACCGAGCAGACGCAGGTCATGGCTTCGAGTTTTTCGAGAACAAGGCAACCGCTCTCCACCGCCGAGGCCAACTCCGAATCCTCCATTACCGGAATAAACGCGCCGCTCAGACCGCCGACGCTCTGCGAGGCAAACGAGCCGCCCTTCTTTACCGCATCGTTGAGCAGCGCAACAATCGCCGTCGAACCCGGTGCGCCGATTTCATCGACACCCAGGATTTTTAATATTTCGCCGACACTGTCGCCAACCAGTGGAGTCGGGGCGAGCGACAGATCCACCACGCCGAACGGGAGGCCGAGCGCCTCCGCCACCTGGCGGCCGACCAGCTCGCCGCAACGCGTTACGCGGAAGGTGGCCTGCTTGATCTCCTCGGCCAAATCGTCCAATCCAAGGTGATCCGCGCCTTCTGCCGCAATCTTGCGCTCCAATGAACGGGCGATAACGCCGGGGCCGCTGACGCCTACATTGATGACCGCCTCGGCCTCGCCCAGCCCGTGGATGGCACCGGCCATGAACGGATTGTCGCCCGGCTGGTTGGCAAACACCACAAACTTGGCGGCGGCAAAACCGCCGCTATCCGCGCTCGCCTCCGCCAGATCCCGCACGGTTTGGCCGAGCAATGCCACTGCATCCATATTCAAACCGTGGCGTGTCGAGGCCGCATTGATCGACGAACAAACCTTGCTGGTCGTCGCCAGCGCCTCCGGCACGGCGGCAATCAGGTTCGCGTCGCCTTGGTTGATGCCCTTTTCGACGTTGGCGGAATAGCCGCCGATGATATCAATGCCCACCTCAGCCGCTGCATCATCGAGCGCCTTCGCCAGCAACACAAAACCATCACGCGAAAAGCCCGCACCGACGTGCGCCATCGGTGTAACCGAAATGCGCTTGTTCACCACCGGCACACCATACTTTCCGCCGATGCGGTCGCAGGTTTCCACAAAGTTTCCAGCGAGCTGCTTGATCTTGCCGCCTATCTTTTGTGCCGTGGTTTCGGCATCGCCCGTCCGGCAGTCGAGCAGGCTGATGCCCATCGTCACGGCACGCACATCCAGGTTTTCCTTCTGGATCATGTCAACGGTTTTTAGAATTTGGTCGGATCGAATCATGGTTTTCTCTCGCCCTAGTCACTTTCCCTCAAACTGTGGGTAGATATTTTTTTGATGTACCGGATATTCATCCTGTCACGCGAAGCGAGGCTTGAGCCTGCGAAAGCAATGACCAACGGGAGTGGCAATCCTGTTATCCAGTCTGAATTTTCTTGCTCATTGATTTAGGGGATGAACCTCATTTTTATGTTTTCCGCCTGCGCGAAGCTACGGCGGACCAGCCGTAGCCTTCGGCGTAGGCTGGCAGGTTTTCGTCTATATCTCGTTTGTGGCTCTAAAAATATCGTTGTGCTGAAGCACCAGATTGAGGCCGCTCTCTTTCCCGAAAGCGGAAAGGTCGGCCTTGAAGGGGTCGAGGGATTGTATGCCCGAAAGGTCGAGCTGAAGCATCATCGTGTATTGGTCGTCCTCGACGTGCGAGGCGAGATCGAGGATATTCACACCTCGGTCGCAGCAGAAGCGCGACACCTGCGCCACCAGCCCAACGCGGTCGCGCCCGACGGCGGAAAGCACGTAGGCGTTTTCCGCATCTTCAACTTCCGGCAGCGGCTCCTCGGCCAGCTCCACCGACACGCGCGCAGCAGTTTTCTTGGCCAGGGTCTTCTCCACCTGTTGCGCAGACACCTCCGGCGGGAAGCCCGCAATGAGAATCATCGTGAAATGTCCGCACAAAACGGATTCGCGCAGGTCGGCCAGGTTTCCGCCCAGCACACTGATCCCCTCCGTCACCTCCGCCACGATCCCCGGACGATCCTTCGCCATCACCGAAATCACCATTATCTGCCTATCCGCCATGCAATCCGTCCTTTCCAAAGACTGGCGAGGAGTCTATCCCCGAACTTCCACCCATTGGAATAAGAAAAACGCACATTTATCCGACTCTTCACGGAAATGCGTCTTTAGAGGCACACCTCCTCTCATTTTTGGCAACAAGCCGTATATGGTGACAGGCACATTATTGTTGACACAACAATAGCCGATCCATTAAAAAGACGGGCATGAGAAAACCACGGATAATTGGACGCCGGGAGACCAACCACTATCATGTGATGTC
>DAOUQA010000117.1 GCA_030625905.1 Kiritimatiellales bacterium
CAGGATATTGCGCTGGTTGCCGTTTAGTTCGGACGACTTGCTCATTTCCTCGACAATCTCTTCGGTGGTTTCGTCGGGTGCATTAAGGCTGAAGCGTCCTTCAAGGTAGGTGCGCAGGATCACCGATAGCTCGGTGTAGAAGGGGTTGCATTCGTCCTTTTCAAGCAGGCCTTTTCCCATGAGTTCTTCCAATGCCTGAAGGGCGCGGATGTACGGCGGAATCGGTGGTGGCTTTGGGATGATGGTTTCGCGGTGCTTCCAAAGTTTAGAAGTAATCCATCCAACCAGGAAGGCGGCCGCGGCGCTGCCAAGCACGATCCAGATCCAGCGCGGAATGCGGCCGGGCAGCTTTTGCATCGGCTTGATGTCGTCGATTTTGGAAGAGGCATCTGCCCCAAGCGAAGTCTCAACGTTCAGAACAACTCCCGGGAAGTTGGTTGAAAAGGTCTGGTCGCCAATCACGCAGGAAATGGTGCCGGTGGAGGCGAGGTGTTCCCCAAGGCGGAACGAGGTGAGGGAATAGCGGGTTTCGGACTGGCTTAGACCATCTTCGCGCGGCACGTCTTTCCAGTTGCGCTTAAGCAGAACGACATCCTTCTCCCGTCCAATCTCCGGAAGTTTCAGCGTTCCGTTGGTCGGGAAGTAGGCCGTAACGATCAGCTCAACCGGGTCGCCTACTTGAATGGTCTCGCGATCAATCGAATAGTCAACCGTCAGTCGGTCTGTCGGGATGACGTTCTCTTCCTCCGGTGTGCAACCGACCAAAACCAGCAGAATTAAGATCCACAGATTACGCAGATGGGCACAGATTTTCTTTCGACTCACCGAATCTGTGGGAATCTGTGAAATCTGTGGATGAAATGGGTTTCGGTTTTGCATGCGTGATTTTATCGGCGTTGGGCGCGATGGCGGAAGAATTTGATGAATTGCTTGTCGTAGGGTTCGCCGGCGAAAAGGCGGATGGTGTCGATGCCGGCCTTGCGGTGCATTTCGTTGATGTCCTCGGCGCGGCGGGTCTGCTCCAGGCCAAGCTGCTCGCGCACCTTGCGGCTGGAGGTGTCGACGAGTACCTGCTCCCCGGTTTCGGCATCGTGCCAGTTGACGATGCCGATGTCCGGCCAGGCGATTTCGCGCTTGTCGCCGATAACGACGCTGATGAGGTCGTGACGGCGTGCGGAGATTTTCAGTAGCTGTTCATATTCATCGCTGAACATAAAGTCGCTGATGAGGAAGGTGACGTTCTTGCGGGTGCTGATATGGTTGAGATAGTCGAGCGCCGGAGCAACACGGGTTCCCTTTCCCTGTGGCTCATGCGAGAGCATTTCGCGGACGAGCCGCAGCACATGCCGCGTTCCCTTTTTCGGCGGGATATATTTCTCAACCTCTTCGGCGAAGAGGATCAGCCCGATGCGGTCGTTGTTGCGGATGGCGGAAAAGGCCAGCACGGCGGCCACCTCCGCAGCGAGGTCGCGCTTCATCTGCGCTCCGCTGCCGAACGGGTTCGAGGCACTGATGTCGACGACGAGCATAACGGTCATCTCGCGCTCCTCGACAAACTTCTTGATGTGCGGCGAGCCGGTGCGGGCGGTCACGTTCCAGTCGATGGAGCGGATGTCGTCGCCGGGCACATATTCGCGCACCTCGTCGAACTCCATTCCGCGCCCCTTGAAGGTGGAGTGGTATTGCCCCGCAAACACGTCGTTCACGGCGTGCTTCGTCGAAATCTGGATTCGACGAACCTTCTTCAGCAACTCGCGGTGCGAGATTTCTGAAGAATTGCCGATTGCCGATTGCCGATTGCCGATTGATTTACTCATCGGTTATCCTGTGCGGTTTTTCTGGATGCGGTCATGATTGCAGTCAGTTCATTCGCCTCTTTTAGCAGTGCGTCTACTTTAGAAGAGGGAAGCATTTCACCTTCAATAATTAACTCCATCCAAAAACAGCATTCATCGGACTCTTCAATAACGGTTCCCATCTTAGCGATAAACTCAGCTCGGGATCGTCCTCGGCAACTTGCGCGATAATTGGCGGCGACTGATGTTCCTGCACGCGCCAGTTGATTTTGGATAACGCGAGCTTCTGTGGTCTTTGGAAGCGCTGCAGTCAATTTTAGTATCCGCAATGCAAACTGCTTTGTTCGCTTCTTTAATTCATCTTGATCCATAAAGGCTCCTGCATGCCATAGGTATTAAATCGGCAATCATCAATCGGAAATCGGCAATGTCTTACGGGACGGGGATTTCGGACAGGATTTTTTCGATCAGGTCTTCGCTCGTTAACTCCTCGGCCTCGGCTTCGTAGGAAACGATGATGCGGTGGCGCAGCACGTCGGGCGCAATGGACTTGATGTCCTGCGGGGTGACGTAGCCGCGACCCTGCATGAAGGCGTGGGCGCGGGCACCCATGGTGAGGTAGATGGTTGCGCGCGGCGAGGCGCCGTATTGCAGGTAGTCCTTGATGTCGAGGTTGTACTTCTCCGGCTCGCGGGTGGCGAAGACGATGCCGAGGATGTAGTCCTTGATCTTTTCGTCGATGTAGATTTCATCGATGATCTCGCGCGCCTTGAGGATTTCGTCGGGGTGCAGCACGGCGTTGACAGGGATCTCGGTATTGGAGTGCGCCATGCGGTCGAGGATGCGGCGCTCCTCTTCAATCGTTGGATAGCCGACCTTGAGCTTAAGCATGAAACGGTCGACCTGGGCCTCGGGCAGGGGATAGGTACCTTCCTGCTCGATCGGGTTTTCGGTGGCCATTACGAGGAATGGTGTGGGGAGTTTATGGGTTTTATCGCCGATGGTGACCTGCCGCTCCTGCATGGCTTCAAGCAGCGCGCTCTGCACCTTGGCGGGCGCGCGGTTGATTTCGTCGGCCAGGATGACGTTGGCAAAGACGGGCCCTTTCTTGATGATGAAGTCGCCGTCCTTTTGGTTGTAGATCAAGGTGCCGACGAGGTCGGCGGGAAGCAGGTCGGGGGTGAACTGGATGCGCTGGAACGAGTTGTCGAGCGCGGAGGCCAGCGTTTTGATCGTCAGGGTCTTCGCGAGCCCCGGCACACCTTCGAGCAGGACGTGCCCGTTGCTTAGCATGCCGATGATCAACCGGTCGATCAGGTATTCCTGCCCGACAATCACCTTCGCGATTTCGGCTTTCAGGGTGGGGACGAATGCGCTTTGTTCGCGCACCTTCTGGTTGATGACTTCGATTCCTGCCATTCACTTGCTCCTTTTAAGAATTGATACAGTTAGTGACTACAAAAACTAACCCGTGTTCAAAAAAATGTGTATTGCATACTACGTATTTCGTATTGCCGTGGAGGGCGACGCTCCGTCGGAGCCCTGTTCCTCTCAGGCATCTGGTTTTCCGGGGCTCCGCCGGAGCGTCGCCCTCCATGCATCATTCGCGGTTTCATTTGTTTAGTGGTTAATCTGTCGCAACGCCTCGTAAAGCACAATAGCGGCACAATTTGACAAATTCAGTGACCGCACGCAATCGAGTTTGATCGGGATGTTGCAGACGTGTTCCGGATGCGCCGCCAGCAGGGCGTCAGGCAGTCCGAGCGTTTCGTTCCCGAAGATAAGATAGTCGCCCGGTGCGTAGTCGACTGCTGAATAGCCTTGGTTTCCAGCCGTGCTAAAGAAATATTTTTGGCCGCCCGGATTTTGCTCGAAGAAGGTTTCAATGTCGGGATAGGTATGGAGCTGAACCGAATCCCAATAATCGAGCCCCGCGCGGCGCAACCGCTTTTCGGAGAGATCGAAGCTGAGCGGCTCTACAAGATGCAGCACGGTGCCGGTTGCTGCGCAGAGCCGCGAGATGTTTCCGGTGTTCGGAGGGATTGACGGTTCAACCAAGACAATGTTGAGTGGAATGTTTGGCCACTGAAAATCCAGTTCCACCCGCTTGCGCTCCGAATGCCGCATCTGTTCGTTCTTTTTCATGGATGGCGGAGGATATCAGAGTGCAGGGGTAGACTGTAAATAAAACGGTCCGTTTTTTCTTCGATCCTCATGCCGCCAACTCCTGAATAAACCGTTCTTTTGCGGTTCCTTAATTATTCTTTTTGGTTGACTTGTCCCCCGGCGAGCCTCTACACACTTCGGGCTATGTTATGCGACGTACCAGTAACTCTCGGTGAGCGCTCCTACAATATCCACATTGGGGCGGGTGTTTTGGGTCGGCTTGGCGCACTTTGTGCCGAGACGGGTCTGAAGGGAAAATGTTTGGTCATTACCGATGAAAACGTGGGTGGACACTATGCCCAGACGGTGCTCCAGTCGTTGGAAACCGCGGGTTTCACGGCTAGTCTGGCGACGCTCCCGCCGGGTGAGCAGACCAAGTGCGGCGACCGGGTATTCGAGCTGTACAGCCGTTGCATCGAGTGCGGACTCGATCGATATTCGTTCATTGTCGCGCTTGGCGGCGGGGTGGTCGGCGATCTGGCCGGCTATGTGGCCGCCACCTATTTAAGGGGGATCCCGTTTGTGCAGGTTCCGACCTCGCTGCTGGCGATGGTCGACAGCTCCGTCGGCGGAAAGACCGGCATAAACCTGCCCGAGGGTAAAAACCTCGTCGGTGCGTTCTACCAGCCCCGACTCGTGCTGGCCGACCTCCAGACGTTGGAAACCCTGCCGGAGCGCGAATACCGCGCCGGCCTGGCGGAGGTCGTTAAATACGGCATTATCTATGACGCGCCGTTTTTCCAAACCCTGGAAGAAAACATTGAAGAACTTCCAAATGTTGGAAACATCGAACTGCTCGCCAAGGTGGTTGGGCGCTGCTGCGAAATCAAGGCCGATGTCGTTGCGCAGGATGAGCGCGAGGGCGGCTTGCGCGCTATACTCAACTTTGGACACACCGTTGGCCACGCCGTTGAAAAGGTCGCGGGCTACGGCGAATATGTCCATGGCGAGGCCGTGGCCATCGGTTCCGCTTTTGCCGCCCGCGCATCGGTTGAGCTGACCGGGCTTCCGCAAGACGACTGCGGCCGGATCGAAACCATTTTCCACGCACTGGAACTTCCGGTGAATGCGCCGGGCTGCAACTGGCCAGATCTGCGCGCCGCGCTGTCGGTCGATAAGAAAACCGTCGGCGGCATGCCGAAATTTGTCCTCGTTTCCGAAATCGGAAAATCGAGCATCGGCAACGAAATCCCCGAAGCCCTCATGGAACGTATTTGGAACAATTTATAAACCACGGAATTTGAACCACGAAATACACTAAATACACGAAAAGGATCAGGAATGGCTTTCGTGTGGTTCGTGTATTTCGTGGTTGATTTAAATAATGCAGGATCGAGAAGCATATATCGTTTTGAACATGATCGAGGGGCTGGGACCCGTGAGCGTCCGGCGCCTGATCGATACGCTTGGTTCGCCCAAGGCGATTCTCGAGGCCGACCGCGAAACACTGATGGAGGCGCGCGGCGTCGGCGAAAAGCTGGCACTCAAGATTATCACCCAGCGCGATGGCATCGACGCCGCAGAGGAAATTGAAAAGGCCACCGAAATCGGTGTGCGGATTGTCACTCCGGTCGATGACGAATATCCGGATGCACTCAAGGCGATTCACGACCCGCCACTGGCGCTGTATGTTCTCGGGCGGCTTCTTCCGGCGGATGCCAAGGCGATCGGTATTGTTGGCTCGCGCTCAACCTCGCACTATGGCCTTTCAGCGGCCGACCGTCTGGCCTACCAGTTGGGGAAGATCGGTTTCACGGTGGTCAGTGGGTTGGCTCGTGGAACGGATACGGCGGCGCACAGCGGGGCATTGAAAAGCGGCGGACGAACCATTGCGGTTTTGGGCGGTGCGCTCGATTGCCTCTATCCGCCCGAAAATGCGGAGTTGGCCAAAAAGATCTCCAGAAGCGGCGCAGTGATCAGCGAATATTGCATGGGGAGGCAGGCCGACCGCATGACGTTCCCGTACCGCAACCGCATCATCAGCGGTCTCAGTATGGGCGTGTTGCTGACCGAGTCAGCCCTGAAAGGCGGCTCAATGCATACCGCCGAGGCGGCGATGGAGCAGGGGCGCACGGTGTTTGCCCTGCCGGGGCGGATCGATACCCCCGGCGCGCGCGGCCCGCACATGCTGATCAAGAACGGCGCAAAGCTGGTGGAGCGCATCGATGATATTTTGGAGGAGTATGAATTTTTGATTCCGCCGGCGGAGCTGGAAGCCCCGCAGGACGAAGCGGCGGCGCGGCCCAATGTTCCGCTCTCGGAAGAGGAATCGAAGATTGTGGAGGCCTTGTGGCAGGAGCCGCTCGATACCGACTCGCTTGCGCGGACGGTCGGCCTGAAAAGCCACGAACTCAGTAGTTTATTATTAGGATTGGAAATGAAGCGGGTGGTCAGGATGCTGCCCGGCCGGATGGTCGAACTCGCAGAGGACTTGCGGGGGATGAGAGGTTAAACACGAAGACACAAAGGACACGAAGACGGGTTTCTATTATAAGAATAGCAACTTAGTGCCTTAGTGTTTAGAACCAGTAAGGAAGAGCAAATGAGTAAGAATCTAGTGATTGTGGAGTCGCCGGCAAAGGCGAAGAAAATCAACAAGTTC
>DAOUQA010000241.1 GCA_030625905.1 Kiritimatiellales bacterium
GCTAGAGGGAGTCAGAGGAATAAAGAGCGGATATCTACAGGATGACCGAATTGATAAACGGAACGGCTGATAGCCGCAACCCTGTGGGCAGGGGTTATTAAAGCAGATGGCTCAGCCGAAAATAGATTTTCAGAGGAACGATCTGTTTTAAATGGGCTCGGTTTATTGCTTCTTCCTCTCTGACTTGCTCGGCTGTTTCTCTAGCGCAGCGGGTGGTGAAAAATTGAAACTCGTTGGATATGAACCTATTCAAAATGACGAAGGGCCGAAAGTTGGAATGTAAGAGACTAATGGGGTGTGGTTTACAGGGGTTGATTGTAGCGGTATGGCTATTTCCGTCGGTATTGCTGGCGCAGCACGCGCGGGATGCAGAAGGGTTTGAATTGGGGCCGGTTCGGATCCGGCCGGTCGCGGAAGTGCTTGGCGCCTATGATAACCGCGTTATGGTTACAGGCAGTGGCGATATTGAAGGGGATCTTTATTCGGAACCGGCCGTGACGCTTTATCTTGAAAACAATCCCGCGCGGTACGATTTTTCCGCCAAAACAGGCTATGGCCACCGCTTCTACCGTGAGTACGCGGAGCTGGATGATGATTTTTACAATGCGGGCTTTGCCATTGCTTCCGATGACAGACCCCTTAAGCTGGGATTGTCGTCATACCTAAAGAAAACATTGGGCTACGACACGGCGTACGACCCCTCTTCTGGGCAAGAGCCAGGGGCCATCCTGACGGGAGGCACCTCAATACGGTACGCTACCATGGCAAGCATTGCCTACGAAAAAAACCTGACGGATAGGCTGAGCATCGCGCCGAGCTACGATATTTGGCATTACTTTCAGGATTTTGAGGACGGTACCGATGCGGAATGGCAGGAGCATCAAGTCAGTCTGCAGCTGGGATATGGCTATACCGAAAAAACCCGACTGTTTCTTACGGGCTATTACAGCCTCCAGACCAATGATGACGAAGAAGGAAACATTGGTGCGGTGACGGTGGGAGCGGCAGGCCGGATGTCCGATAAAACGAGCTGGGTGGCGCATATCGGGGTTGCGGCGGTGGATTATGAGCAATCCGGTACCGACCAAGGAGTGGTGGGGCGCCTGCAGGCGAAGTGGAATACCACGGAAAAAATATCCGCCTATATCTATGGGTCGAGTAAGTTCCAGTCCGGATACAACGCGGGCGCCGCACAGCAGGTTTATCGTCTGGGCTATGGGGCGTCGTGGCGCGTTGCTTCGTATTGGTCTATTTGGGCTCAGGTGCTTCACGATTATCAGGGCGATCTGCTAGATATGAGCGGTTCAGATGAGGACGTGAAGAACTTTGTGTCTATTCGGACAGAATACGATTTAACGCACCGCTTTGCGTTGGGCGCCAGCATTAAATACATCATGGACGAGGAGGAGTTCGACCAAACGATTGTAGCTTTAAGCGCTGCCTATCGCTATTAATACGCTGTGTTGCCATCTTCGTGCGCAGCCTTATCGACCTGTCTTTCCGCGGCCCCGCCATCCTGCTGGCGTGGCGCACTCTTCTCCTTGCCGCACTCCCGTGTCTGGCGCAAAAACGGATCCTTTAAGACGAGGCAACTCGGGTTTGAAATTATTAAAGATTCGGCTCGCTCTGATTCTTTTGGATTAGTATTATTGGGGCTTATTTTTACAACGAATTATGGGGGGGGGCTCAAAATGGTTGATAACAGGAATATGGGGTTTGTGTTGGTGGCATTCATGTTGGTTGCATGGACAGGGCGGGCGGACGATATTAATGGGATTACCATGGATTTCGTACCCATTGGAAGCGCTGGAAATGCTGTGGATTCCACCACGGGCTATGGCTCGGTGGGTTATGACTATCGCATTGGTGCAACCGAGGTGACGCGCGACCAATTTGCGGCCAGTGGCCTTGGCGGCGGGAGCGGGGACTCCCCCGAGGCCGATATGGTGTGGCACATCGCGGCGCAATATGCCAACTGGCTGACGAGCGGCGATGTGCTTCTGGGAGCCTATACAATTTTCGCCGGGAAAGTGACGGCGATCAACCGCGCTTATCGCAATGGGAATGGCCAGCTCTATGCGCTTCCCACCGAGGATGAATGGTATAAAGCGGCCTACTTTACCGGCTCGGGATATTCGGATTATGCCAACGGAACAAGCTTGCTTCCTGTTGCGGGAACTGACGCGAACTACGAAGACACAGGTGGAGCTCCCTGGGCTGTAGGAGATGGGGCGCTTGAGCAAAACGATACGTTTAACATGATGGGCAATGTTCTTGAGTGGCTGGAAACGTCCGTCGGCAGGGATTCTACGGTGGATGGCTCTGACATGGTCTTGCGCGGAGGAGCCTATAACCTGCCTGGAAACCGATTATTCCGAGGCTATCGCATAGATGGCATTGGTGAGGACACACTCACGAATAACGGCTCCGATGTAAGCGTGGGCATGCGCATAGTTTCCATTCCAGAGCCGGGAACCATCAGCCTGATGAGCTTAAGTACGATTAGCCTGTTTTTCACCCGCACCCTACGTCGGCGCAAGCTGCTTGGAAAAAGCCTGCTCCCGGTGGACCGCGAACACCTGTGCGATACCTACTGCACAAGGGAAGAATGGGATGCCACCTATAGCGAAGTGGATATCCCGGACGGCTTGGTGATTGCCGCACAATTGATCCAAGCCAAGGTTTTGGATGTCTGGGCCAAGATTTATGCCGCCTATAAAATAGTGGATCAAAAATTTTGGAACTATATGGTGGTATCGCATGAGTGCCGCACGGCACGGAAAAAAGCATTTCGATCGACATTGAAGAGAAAAGCGCTGAGCGGCTTCGATGCCTTTCTTGCGGTAATCATGAAATAAAACCCGATGGATTTAATATCGAGAAGGCCTCCATCGTGGAGGCCTTTCTTGTGTCCTGTTAGGGTGCCGTCTTTATCTCTCTGTTTGTGCTGTGGCGGCTAATCGGAAATCGGGAATTAGTGTTGATTAGTGGAGGAACTTGCAAACCCACTGGCTAAACCTACAACGGTGTAGCG
>DAOUQA010000189.1 GCA_030625905.1 Kiritimatiellales bacterium
ATCAAGGATTTGATCCCCGAAGGCATGCTCGACCCGCGCTCCCGCCTTGTGCTTGCCAACGCCATCTATTTCAAGGGCGACTGGGGTAGCCAATTCAAGCCGGAGCACACCCGCTCCGCCCCATTCACACTTGCCGACGGCAAAACCGTCGAAGTGCCGATGATGTCGCAAACCGACAACTTCAAGATGGCCAGCACCGAGGATTTCCTGGCATTGGAACTCCCCTACGCCGGCAACGACCTATCCATGCTGATCCTACTACCGGCCACTCCAAACGTCTCGCTGGCCATGACTGAAGAGACGCTTGCCACACTCGAATTCCACGAACAGGAAACGATGGTGAAATTGCCGAAGTTCAAGCTAGAGTCGTCGTTCCGGCTGGGCGACACGCTCGCGGCCATGGGCATGCCGCTGGCCTTTTCGCACCAGGCCGACTTTTCCGGCATGACCGGAACACGGGATCTCTACATCGGCGCAATCGTTCACAAGGCTTTTATCGAAGTGAACGAGGAAGGCACCGAAGCCGCCGCCGCGACAGCGGTTGGAATGAGGGCCACCAGCATGCCGCCGATGTTCATCGCCGACCACCCGTTCCTCTTCCTCATCCGCGAAAACAGCACCGGCACCATCCTCTTCATCGGCCGCGTCACCGATCCGTCAAAGTAGCCGCGTGCGAATTCCAGGCATGGGCTTTCCTTTCTTTAGCGGTAACAGGACTTGCATCACTATGGCCACCAAGTAAAGTGAATGTCTCAAAACAAAACCAACAGGATTTTTAATGAAAGATTTCAGGGAGAATATTACCGCGGGATCACTGGCCGATCGGGCTCTGTTCCACCTCAAGTATAGCCGGGGAAAGGATCTGCATGCTGCCACCTCCTTCGACAAGATGTGGTGCTTTTCGCACGCCCTGCGCGACATGGCCGTGGATGGCTTCATCGCCACGCAGCGCACCTACCTCGCCAAGGACGTCCGGCGCGTAAACTATATCTCGATGGAATACCTCATCGGAAAGATGTGCGAAAACAATATTCTTGCACTAGGCATCACCGACATCGCCGACGAAGCGATCAAGGCGCTCGATATTACGACCGAGGAAATCCTGGCGCACGATGTCGAGGCCGGTCTCGGCAACGGTGGACTGGGGCGTTTGGCGGCCTGCTATCTTGACTCGCTCGCCACTCAGGAACTTCCGGCGTTTGGATACGGCATCCGCTACGAGCACGGCATCTTCTGCCAGGAGTTTGAAAACGGCTGGCAGCGCGAGCGTCCCGACGAGTGGCTGGCGCGGGGCTATCCATGGGAGCTGATCCGCCCAGAATACACCCTGCCCGTCCTCATCTATGGCCACGTGAAGAAAAACCTCATCCCTGGCCGCGGCGCGGAAGATGTATGGGAAGGGTGGGAAATGTTCGAAGCCGTACCCTACGATATTCCAATCATTGGATACGAAGTCAACACGGTGAACATGCTACGCCTGTGGAAATCGCAACCGGCCGAAGGTTTCCGTCTCGATATTTTCAACCAGGGGGACTATGTGCGGGCCGTGGAGGAAAAGAACTGGGCGGAAAACGTCACCAAGGTGCTGTATCCATCCGACTACACCTATGCCGGCAAGGAGTTGCGCCTGATCCAGGAATATTTCCTCGCCTCCTGCTCCGTGCGCGACATTATCCGCCGCTACCGGAAAACCCATTCCTCCTTCGACCGGTTTGCCGAAAAGAATGCCATCCAGCTCAACGACACCCACCCAACGCTGGCGGTGGTCGAGCTCATGCGCATCCTGCACGACGAAGAGGGAATCCCGTGGGAAAAGGCGTGGGACATCACCGTCAATACCTTCTGCTACACCAACCACACCCTGCTCGCCGAAGCCCTCGAGAAATGGACGGTCGATCTGATGCAACGCGTATTGCCGCGTCACACCCAGATCATTTTCGAGATCAACCACCGATTCCTCCAAAAGGTGGAACTCGACTTCCCGGGCGACGGCGATCTCCTGCGCAAGGTTTCGCTTGTCGAGGAAGGCCCGCACAAGCAGATCTGCATGGCCAACCTCTGCGTCGTAGCCAGCGGCAAGGTCAACGGCGTATCCGCCCTGCACTCCGAACTGCTGCGAAAGAACACCATGCCGGAATTCAACAAGATCTATCCCGGCAAGTTCTGCAACGTCACCAACGGCATTACCCACCGACGCTGGCTGCTCAAAGCCAACCCGGAATTGTCCGCCCTCATCACCGAAAAAATCGGTGAGGATTGGAAAAAGGACCTAAGCCTACTGGAGGGGTTCGAGAAATTCGCCAAGGACAAGGATGTCCAGATACGCTTCATGGAGATTAAGAAGGCGAACAAGCAGAACCTCTGCAAAACCATCCAAAAGCTCATCGGCGAATGCGTCAGCCCCGACTCGCTTTTCGATGTTCAGATCAAGCGGCTGCACATGTACAAGCGTCAGTTGCTCAATGCAATGCACATCATCCACCTCTACCAGAAAATCAAGGAAAACCCGAAAATCCAGATGCAGCCGCGCACCTTTGTTTTTGCCGCAAAGGCCGCACCGGCCTACCTTATAGCAAAATCCGTGATCAAGCTTATCAATACCCTTTCCGAGGTCATCAACAACGATATCGATGTCGCCGATCGCATCAAGGTCGTGTTCCTGCCCGACTACAACGTTTCGCTGGCCGAAAAGATCATCCCGGCCGCCGATGTCTCCGAACAGATCTCCACCGCCGGCCTCGAAGCCTCCGGCACCGGCAACATGAAGCTTTCGCTTAACGGCGCACTCACCGTCGGTACATGGGACGGCGCCAACATCGAGATTGCCCAGCATGTCGGCGAAGACAACATCTTCATCTTCGGGCACCGCACCGAGGATCTTGCCGAGTTGCGCCGCAAGGGCTACAAGTCCCAGTCATACGTGGACAAATCCAAAGGCCTGCAAAAGGTGATCGAAGCCATCCGCGACAATGCCTTCGATCCCTCCCAGCCCGATCTGTTCAAGGATCTCTACAACGACCTCACCATGCATGGCGACCACTACTTCTATCTGGCCGACTTTGATCAATATGTCGAGTGCCAGGAGAAGGTCAGCAAACTCTACGCTGATGAAACGGCTTGGGCGGAAAAGGCGATTCTCAATGTTGCCCGCATGGGTTGGTTCTCGTCCGACCGTTCCATCCAAGACTACTGCGATGGCATCTGGCACATCGAGCGCACACCGATTAAGCCGAGCGAAGATGTCGATTAGGGCACCTAGCCCAACTTCCTCAACAAGCCCACCGGCGAATTCTTAAAAGTTTTCCAGCTCCCACGAAGGGTTCGACAACGTGCCCTTCAGCTTCATTTCAAGAAGCTTCATCAAGGGGTCGGTGATGGCACGCACCACACTGGAAATCTTGCCTTCACTCAAAACCTGCGCCTGAATGCGAGCATCGAACCCGCTTGCATGGGCATAGCTTCCCCTCCCCTTGGCACTAAGGACATCGCCATCGAAGTAGGCATCTTCCGACGAGATGACTCCGTCCACGATGGTAAAATTCCCGCGCAGGCTGGTGATGGAAAAGACCGTAAAAGAAGGGAAAATCTTGCGCATCAGCCGGGAAAACCCTTGAAACAAGGGTAGGTCGGTCAACTGCCCGTCATCGACGCGCACGAAGCCCCCACCGTTGGCCGTGGAAAAAAAGTTGGTCGACAAGTCGGCCTCGATGTGAGCATTACCCGCCATCTGCCCGGAAACCTTGCTCGGTCTGTCCCCGCAAAGAAAGCCCAGATATTGGTGAAAACCAACATCGGTAAAGGAAAGGTCGGCTTCGTAGGGCAGTTCTTTCCGGGGAGGACTCCACGCGAAGGAAAATTCCCCCTCACCCTCTCCGCCATAGAGGCTGAACTTAGCGTTTTCCACCGCAATGGCCGTCCCCTTTCCGACGACCTCAGCCGTAAAGCGATCAAGCTCCGCAACGGGAATCCTGAGCTGCTCTGCTTCGACCGTCGCCGAAAAATCCGTCTGCCGCATGCTGCCCCAGTCGAAGACGCCATGCGCATCAAGACGGATATCGCCCCCA
>DAOUQA010000050.1 GCA_030625905.1 Kiritimatiellales bacterium
TATGCCAGCGGCGACTTTGTTGGTGCTCAGCTTGGCGCAGTGAACATTGCCGGAAAAATTACCGGTCTGCAGTGGGGTGTGGTGAACTATGCAAAAACAGCGCACAACGGCCTGCAAATTGGTCTCGTGAATATTATTGCAGATAATGCATGGTTCAAAGACTTCCCAAGCGATCTGGCCAAAGGCATGGTTATCGTCAACTGGAGTTTTGGCGGATCCGAATAGTCCACTCTCTTTATGAAATATAGAAAATCCACGGGCTCTTTCTCCCGTGGTTTTTCTATATTCGAGGCAGTCGTTTTGGAGGCAAGGTTCTATTTTTGTTGTTAGAGTTGCCAGATCATTGAGTTGTGAGCTTGAACCATCAATACGTGGGTTTTACAATGCCCCCATTCTTCAGGGCATACTAGGGAGTTCTTTATGAAACGGATAATTTTCATTCTGCTTTTGCTGGGGCTGTCGTTTGCTGGGGCTTGGGCGCAAGAGTCTTCGATAACCAATGATACGACGATGGTTCTGTTTCATGGGAAGGCGCTTTTCGAGGTTCCTGACATATCATCCATTTCCTCCGAGAAACGGGCGGAAGCACTGCTTCGCCGATTTAAACAGCAGGCAAAATCCCCCTTGGTCAATACAGAAGAGTTCACCGTTCATCATGATGATCAATTGGAGGTCAGCGTGATCATGTCGGGTTCAGAACCCCTCTGTGCCGTCTGGGAAGTGGATGCAGAGCTCTATGGTGCTCGGCGCGAGACTCTTGCCGAAGATAGACTCGAAAAAATCAAAAAAATTATAGAGCAATGCCGTAAGGATTATACCTCGGAATCCCTTGTAAAGGATTCCATCTATGCCGCCCTTGCCACGTTGGTTTTTCTGGTGGTCTGGTTTGTTCTCCGTCTATTGTGCCGCAAGGAGATTCAGGCGATCGATAAAAAATTTGCCGGCCAGAAAATGTTTAAGCTTCTGGATGGGAATAGCGTTGTTGCGATCAACGGCAACATTGTGCGTTTTGTCCGGTTCATCATCATGGCTTGGGTCTTCGTCATCTATCTGAATCTAGTGCTTAGCTTTTTCCCTAGGACGTTCAACCTTTCGGCCAAGCTATTCGATATGGTCAGTACGCCACTTATTAACTTTGGTCATGGTTTTGTTGAGAATCTGCCTAATTTATTCGCCCTGTTCGTGATTAGTGCAATCGTCTGGTTCATCCTGCGCAGCCTAAAGCATATTTTTAATCAGATTGGTGAAGGCAAGGTCCGGATCCATGGTTTCTACCGAGATTGGGCCGACCCAACTTACCGGTTGCTCCGTATCGTGGTCATTGTTTTCGCGGTGGTGGTGGCCTTTCCCTTCATTCCCGGCTCCAGCTCCCCGGCCTTCAAGGGAATCTCTATTTTCATGGGCGTGCTACTTTCGCTGGGCTCCACCTCGGCGGTTGGCAATATTGTGGCAGGGCTGGTGCTCACCTACATGCGTCCGTTTGTCTCCAACGACTTTGTTGAAATCAGTGGGTTGAGGGGAACGGTGGTGTCGCGCGATACCTTTTCCACCCGCTTGAAAACACCGACCAACGAAATTATCTCCATTCCGAATGCGTCGGTCTCTTCGAATCATATTATTAACTTCAGCCGACTGACGGAAAAGGGCGGCGTCAACGTCGGCACGGCGGTTACGATTGGCTACGATGTGCCCTGGCGTAAAGTTCATGAATTGCTGATCGATGCAGCTAAGGGAGTGCCGGATGTGCTCGAAACCCCGCCCCCGAAGGTGTTGCAACTTTCGCTGGATGATTTTTATGTGCAATACAAGCTCATCGTAACCACAGAACATCCCGAGCGCCGGATTCCGATTCGTTCCGGCCTGCATCAAAATATTCAGGATAATTTTGCCAAGGCGAATGTTGAAATCATGTCGCCGCACTACCAAGCCAACCGCGATGGTGAAGCGTTGACTCTTCCGCAGCTTGGAATCGATCCTGAATAGAAATACGTCGTGCTGGGCCATAATTAGTTTTTAATGGAATCTGCTGGGGACTTTCCCGCCGGAGGAGGTTCTTTTTTAGTTCAGGCAACTTCTGGAATCGTTATGAAAAAATCATGCCTATCGGTTTATTGGCCATGCTGCTTGGGTCAGGCTGCGGGGAAAGGGCTGACCGGAACGGCTCCCCGATTCGGGAAGGTGGCGTATTGCGGGTCCTCCGTCCGGCAATGGCGCTGGCGAGACTGCCGCGCGGCGAGAGTCCCGAAGCGCGCGAGGCGGTTCTCATTCGTAACTTTGCCAAAGATCATGACGTGGAGATTGAGTGGGTAGAGGCTTCCCTCGCCCGCTTGGCCGATGAATTGCTGGAGCGGCGCGCGGGTGTGGCCATCGGACGCCGGAGCCGGCAGCCCTCCAGAAAACGGAGGTTTTCCGATGAAATTTATCCAAGAAATCCAACAGAAATGAACCCCTACAATTCTTGACTCCCTGTTCTTGATCTTGTAAATTCCTGAGCAGTCGAATGTTGCCGTGATGGCATTTGGGGGAGTGTTTATGAATACATTGGTGATCGTCATTGCATGTGGGAACGAGGAGCAGATTACGTCGGGAACGGACACGGCGTTCCTGAGTTTGGGCAATCGCCCGGTGCTGGCGCACTCCCTTAGAACCTTCCAGGACTTAAAAGTCATTGATGGAATCATTCTTGCCGTCAGCAAGGATCGCGTGGATTCCGCCGTACAGGTGGTCAAGCGCTTTGGTTTCACCAAGGTGCGGGGCATTGTGGTTGGCAGCGCCAATCGCCTGAGTACATTGCGCACCGTATATGCCAAGCTGCCGGAGGCCGCATCCAACATTATTGTACACGAGGCTTCGCGTCCGTTTATCTCTCCCGAGGTGATCGGCGAGAGCATAAAGGCGGCGAAGCGCTACGGTTGCGCCATCGCGGCACACAGGGTGCCGGACTCCGTCAAGGTGGCCGTAAAAGGACTCAAGCCCGACAAAACGCTTGAGCGAAACTCGGCATGGATCGCGCAGACACCGCAGGTGTTCAAGGTCGAAGTGTTCAAAAAAATCATCGATCCGAAGAACAAGAGCGTAAAGCTCATAGATGACGAATCGGAATGGGTCAAAAAACCGGCTGAGGTGCATATGATAGAGGCCGGATACTGCAACATTAAGATACGCTCCATGGACGATTTTTCCGAGGCAACTGCACTCTTCGGCACCCGCCTCAACCGCTAGCCCGCATTGCGACACGGGATACAGGCTTAGCGTCCACTGGCCAAACGCAGGGCATTGCGGAAGGGGAGACCGGCGGAACGGATTTTCCTTTGGGTTTCCTTCATCTCATACTCCACCCGTCGCAGGGTGATCGTCTGTTCGTCCAGATCATAGATCGCATAGATTGATTTCGGGTTGCGGTCGCGGGGTTGCCCGACACTGCCGACATTGATCAGATACTGCCGACCCGGTCGGATATGAAGGGTTTCATAGAGTCCCTTTTCAATCGTTTTATCTTTAACAAACGCCAGCGGAACATGCGTGTGACCAAAAAAACAGACCGGATTGAACTGGTTGCGGAAGCTGGCATCGGCCGCCCTTTTCCTGAAGATATAGCTCCATCGTTGTGGATTGCTCAGCGAGCTGTGGACGATGGTAAAGCTTTCCACGTCGAGGATCAGCGGGAGCTGGCGCAGGTATTTCCGATCGAAGGGAGAGAGTTGCTTGCGTGTCCAGTATATGCTTTTTCGCGCCAGAGGTGTAAACAGCTCCACGGATTCGTTGTAGCCGGCATAATAGTCGTGGTTGCCCTGCACGACCTTGCAGTCGAGGCTGCGAACCATTTGAAGGCAGGCCTTTGGGTCGGCATTGTATCCCACCAGATCGCCTGTACTGGCATAGTGGGTCACCCCCTGCCGTCCGGCATCGTCGAGTACCGCCCGGAGCGCTTCCAAATTGGAATGGATATCACCTAAAATTGCATACTTCATGATTAGGATATAGGTAGAGAATTTTTTGACCGGATAACAGGATGAACCGGATTGTTTTTTATCTTGTCCATCCTGTTATCCGGTCAAAAATTCCGCCTGTTATGTCCGGTCTGAGCTTCTAATACGTAACCCTGAATTCATCATAATCTCCCGTTGCCGCCGCCCAGCTCAATCGTTCCCTGACGATATGGCGCCCCAAATGGGAGTCCCGGATCTCACTCAGAAAATCGATCAGTTCCTGCTCGGATCCTTCGGTAAGAACCTCGACATCACCATCCATCAGGTTTCTGACAAAGCCCGTCACCCCGAACGATTGAGCCATGCGGCAGACCGTATAGCGAAAGCCTACGCCCTGAACCCGTCCGGAAAACAACACCTGCATTTGTTTCATGGAACCATTGGAATCCATGCCGCTTTATAGCGAAACTCGAACCGGCCGCAAAGCTTCAAGTTTGGAACGGTCTGGAGTGCTCCGGCTCGACGGAGCTTTTGAATTCCCAAATATCCTTTGCCCCTTCTTAGTTATTCAGATAAAGTCTCAATCCATGATTTGATTTGCATAGGTAAAATGGAGATACTCGGAATATGAAAACCGAACTCGTACAAGCCCTGACCGCCAACTTTGAAGCCCACGCCCAGCAGACCGAAGGGGGCGTGGAATACTGGCTCGCCCGCGATCTCCAGCACCTGCTCGGCTACACGGAATGGCGCAATTTTAACAATACCGCTATTTCCAAGGCAAAAACCGCCTGCGAAGTCTCAGGACACCTTGCTTCGGATCATTTTGTTGGCGTCAACAAAATGGTCGATCTCGGTTCGGGAAGCCAGCGGGAGAGGGGACGGAATTGAAGTGCCGCACCAAAAAGAGGGAACTCTTTTCCGCCGGGATCAACCGGCTCCTCAAGAACTGCACATAGAACATAGATATATCATTATATGATATATCTATCCAAACGAGTCTCTTTTGCAGGGCGGAAGAGGGGGTTGATTGTGGGCAGGGTGGGTTGCGGGGAAACGCCCCGCAAGTTCGTTTGTGCAATTGCTGGCTTTGATCAAGGAAAGAGATAGTTTTACCCCGATTTATCGTACTCGTTTTATGGGGTTTAAAGAGTCGGGGCTGGGCGAGTGTCGAACAGGAAATGACGAGAAAAGCGTTCTGACCCTTTGGACTTTGGACTCTTCGATCACTTCTTTCCCGTGGAAAGCCTCGCTTCGCGTCCCGTCTGCGGGAGCGTGCTTTTCACGCAACGTGTTCCACCCGAACGATGCGTGCTCCATCAGAATGGAAGCACGCACTACATCGATAAGGCATTTCCATTGGGTATTATTCACAACTCAGTCCTTAAATTTATCGCGATAGGCCCAGAGGCCGAGTGCGGGATTGCTGATGTAGAAGATTTCTTCACCATCGGGCAACGTGTTGAAGCCGTCCTTGAGCATTTCGGGGTTGTAGCGTGCGGCCATTTCATCGTAGCTAACGGCATTGAAGCCGACTGAGCGGACTTCGTCGAGCGTCATGCTTGAGCCGGGGCAATAGGTAATGTTGAACCGGCCTTCCGACGAGCCATGAATCAGGTGTGCCGCCGCGCCTAGATTGTTGCGCAGTTCTTCATCCTCCTCCACCGCCTTGAGCGTGGCGGGCGTTCCGCAATAGCCAAACTTGCGGATTAGCTTGTCGATGATCGGGTCTTCGCCAAACTCCTTGAGCGCCGGTGCAAGCACGATCAGATCGCCACCGTCGGCGATGGCCATGCGGGTGCGGTAGACGGACTTGTTGCCCAGCCACGTACTTTGGAATTCATGCGGATCGAGATAGACGACGACCTTCTTCGGCTCGCGGTCGAGCAGGTTGATATTCACCTTGCGCGCCAGTTTGCAGGCTTCGGTATAGCCCTGTTCATCATCGCTGGAAAAAAAGCCGCGCATGTGCATTTCACCGGAGTCATAATCCTGCTCCATTACCGTCAGGATGTAGGTAATCGGCAAATCGGCCAGAAAGGTTTCCGTGGCATAGTTGAAGAGCTTGCGCACCGGGGTGTCGGTCTGTCCCAAGATGGTCTCCATGTTGCAGACTGCGCCGAGGAAGTGCGACTTGTTGATCATGTCCGATCCGCCGGCACCAACCACGACATTCTTGGTGTAGTTGGCCATGCCGACCACCTCGTGCGGAACCACCTGCCCGACGGAAAGGATCAGGTCGTAGCCATCGAACAGCATTTTGTTGACTTCCACGCCGACGGTGTAGTCGACCTTTCCGCCGGACAGTTCAGAAAGCATTTCGCCTTCGATCACTCCTTTTTCAACCACCTCGTTGCGCCAGTCGTGCACCTTAAAGGCATCAAGCGGAATCGCGTCGCCGAACATCATACGCAACTGCGCTTCAGTCATTGGGTTGTGGGTGCCGAGCGTTGGAAGGATATCGACCCTTGCGCCTTCGGCCGCGAGCTTTTTATAGACCCTCTCCGTGATCGGCCCTGCCATTGAATTCAGGCGGGTGTGGTCGGGGGGCAGAATTAGAACGTTCTTCAGCGCCCCCGCCTTTTCAAGGCACTGGAAAACCAGCCCTTGAAGCTCATCGGGCTGGATCGAAATATTTTCTCCAAAACGGCTGATCATCTGTTTTTTAAACAATATAGGTCGAAGCGGCGGTGTCGCTACCGCGCCCGGTCCAGTTGGTGTGGAAAAATTCGCCACGCGGTTTGTCCAAGCGCTCGTAGGTGTGCGCGCCGAAATAGTCGCGCTGCGCCTGGAGCAAGTTGGCCGGGAGGCGGGCGGATCGATAGCCGTCGTAGTAAGCCAGCGCCGCGCCGATAGCGGGCATTGGAATGCCGAGTTCAACCGACTTCATGATTACGCGGCGCCATGCGGCCTGTGCGGTTTCGATTGCCTCTTTAAAGAACGGATCGAGCAGCAAGTTTACCAGATTGGGATTCGTGTCGAAGGCTTGTTTAATATTACCAAGGAACGCCGAACGAATGATACATCCGCCACGCCACATGAGAGCAATCTCGCCGCTATTAAGTTTCCATCCATGCTCTTCAGCGGCGGCGCGCATGAGCTGGTAGCCCTGCGCGTAGGAGACGATCTTCGAGGCGTAGAGCGCCTGCTGGAGGTCGTCGAGTAGCGCGGCCTTGTCGCCCTCGAATTTCGAGGCGGGGCCGTTCAGAATCTTGGAGGCTTCGACGCGCTCGTCCTTGAGCGCAGAGAGGCAACGTGCGAATACCGCTTCGCCGATGAGCGTGAGCGGTTGGCCGAAATCGAGCGCAGCGACTGCCGTCCATTTACCCGTTCCCTTTTGTCCGGCGGTGTCAAGAATCTGGTCAATGACCGCCTCGCCGTCGTCGCCCTTATAGCCAAGAATATCGCGGGTGATTTCGATGAGGTAGGAGTCGAGCACGCCTTTGTTCCAGTCGGCCAGAGTTTGGTGCATCTCCTCGTTGGACATGCCGAGGCCTTCCTTCATTATCTGGTAGGTTTCGCAGATCATCTGCATGTCGCCATACTCGATGCCATTGTGCACCATCTTGACGAAATGACCCGCGCCGTTTTCGCCGACCCACTCGCAGCAGGGTTCGCCGGCTTCGGTGTGGGCGGATATTTTCTGAAAGATGGGTTTCACGGAGTTCCAAGCCTTGGAAGAACCGCCGGGCATGATGGACGGGCCGAGCAGCGCGCCTTCCTCGCCACCGGAGACGCCGGTGCCGATGTAGAGCAGACCTTTGCTTTCGACATATTCAGTGCGGCGGATCGTGTCGGGATAGTGGCTGTTGCCACCGTCGATAATGATGTCGCCTTCTTCGAGGTGGGGGATGATCTGTTCGATGAACGCGTCCACCGGGGTGCCGGCCTTCACGAGCATCATTACCTTGCGCGGGCGTTCGAGGTTGGTGCACAGCTCTTCGATGCTGTGGCATCCGATAAAGTTTTTGCCTTTTCCTCGGCCTTCCATAAAGGCGTCGACTTTCGCCACCGTGCGGTTGAACACCGCTACCGTGAAGCCCTTACTTTCCATGTTGAGAACGAGGTTTTCGCCCATCACGGCCAATCCAATCAAACCAATATCTGCTTTCATATTCCTTTTCCTTTCATTTAGGCGAGACGCATCTCGCCCTTACCGTTTAACTCTTGCGTTGCCATCCCATATGCTCCAGAGCTGGTCTTCGTCAGTGGGCTGGGCGTAATCGGTCAACATCGTTGCCGCAAGTGCTCCGCTGGCCCAGCCGAACCGGGCACACTTTTTGACCGCCCAGCCCTTGAGTATGCCGTAAAGCAACCCGCCAACAAAACCGTCACCGCCGCCGATGCGGTCAAGCACACCGATCTCGCGCGGCTTGATGATTTCCCACTCCTTGCCGTCGGTAACCAGTGCACCCCACATATGGCTGTTTGCCGACACCACTTCACGGAGCGTTGTTCCAAAATAGCTGGCATTGGGATAGGCGGCCTGAACCCGGCCAATCATCTCCTTGAAGCTGTCGATTTTCTCGTCAAGCCCTTGGCCGCCGGACTCTGGCCCTTCTATGCCAAGGCAGAGCTGGAAGTCTTCCTCATTGCCGATGAGTATGTCGCTGAGCGAAGCGATTTCGGCAAACACCCGGGCAAGTTCTTTTTCCCTGCCCTTCCAAAAGCTGGCTCTGTGGTTAAGGTCGAAGGAGACAAGCGAGCCGTTTTCCTTGGCCACGCGGGCAACATCAAGACAGAACTTGCTGGTCTTGGGCGACAACGCCGCAATAAGCCCCGAAAGGTGCACAATCTGGGCGCCTTCCTTGGCAAAGATTCTATCAAGGTCGAAATCATCCGCGCTGAGCTCGCGCCCAACTTCGCCGGCCCGGTCGTTTTGAACCCTCGGCCCGCGACTGCCCCAACCGCTGTCGGCCATGTTGATCTGGTGGCGGTAGCCCCATGGGTTGTCCTGTTCAAACTCAGGCCCCTCGAAGTCCATCCGGCGGCTTCCGATATTATCCTTTATGAAGTGCGAGACGGGGCTGTCTTTGACAAATGCCGTTAGAACCTTGACCGGTAGGCCAAGATACGAAGCAACACTGGCTACGTTGCTTTCCGCACTGGTTGCCTGCATTTTGAAGGTGTCGCTACAATGGAAGGGCTGCGAATCAACCGGAGTTAGCCGAACCCCCATGCTGGTTGCGACAATCAGCGAATATTTTTTTGATACTGTTTCTGTCATTTTTTCCTTAATTAAATCACCCAACGAATGAATAAAATTTACGAATGAGAATTTTGGAGAAGAACGCCTCTTAACGTCAGCCTTGATTTTCCGAAGTTGATCAAAACCCCGTAAGGACAAGCCGTTTGTTTCATGCCACTTTGCAACCGAGCCAATTCCGTGGCGGTGGTGTCCTTGAATGCTGTTGCGGAAATAAGGACATTTCTTCCAAAAAGAATGTAATCCAGCGAACGGGATTCAAAAGACAAATCGTTGAACCTTGGAGCAACCTCGGGGATCTCCGGTTTCAGGTTTTGATATGCCAGTTCCCGAAAGAGAATCTTTTTGAACGAGTCTGCGCCGTAGCCAAGGCCTTGAAGTTCTAAAATGTTTTTGGCGGATTGGTGGGTTTCCTCAGCCTGTTCCGGCTGTTGCCGTTCAAAATCATTCCAAAACCCGGAAAAAGAAATTTTTCCTTCCTCGGGGGTATACGGCACCCGTTTGTAACAGAGCTTCTCCAACCCGAAGTTGATCAAAAGGCCAAGACCCTTTTCCCAGCGTTTTAGATAACTGATGATCTGGATGTAATGTGGCGACAGAAAATCGCTGCGGATATGTTTGAGTTCAAGAATAATTTTGTTTTCAACCAAGATATCAAGTTCGAACTGATCCACAGGTTCGTCCCGATGGATTAGTTTTTCTCGAAGATGGCTTTCAGCCTTTATCCCCTTTTTTTTCAACACGCTCAGCATAGCCCTATGATAATCCCACTCATTCCAGCCCGGCCCAAGCTCGTTGTGAACGTCAAAAGCCGCCCCGATTATCGCATACGACAATTCGGGATACCGTAGATCGGAATTATAGGTTTTCTTTTCCGACATCTCACATTCGCAAGTTTTATTCATTCGCTGGGCAACTCCCACCACATTCCCATTCGTAAGTTTTATCCATTCGCTGGGCAAACCCTATCTTTAATCAGACTCCGGTGAACGCTGAAAAACCACCGTCGACGGGGATAACGGTGCCGGTAACAAATTTCGCTGCTTCCGAAATGAGGTAGTGGATTGTGCCATATACTTCCTCCTGTTCACCAAAACGGCGAAATGGCGTTTTATTGATCACCTGCTGGCCGCGCTCGGTATAACTGCCGTCTTCATTGATCAGCAGCGCCCGATTCTGGTGGCTGACGAAAAAGCCGGGCGCCAGCGCATTGACGCGGATTCCGTCGCCATACTTGAGTGCCATCTCAGTCGCCATCCATTTGGTAAAGTTGTCGATCGCGGCCTTGGCGTTGGAGTAGCCCAGCACGCGGGTGAGGCATTGCCCAGCGGACATGGAGGAAAAATTGACCACACAGCCGAATCCCTGCGCCTTAAAGACCTTGGCGAAGGTCATGGTCGGCATGACGGTTCCCTTCAGGTTCAGATCCAGCACCTTGGAGTAGTCCCCCATTTTCAGGTCGAACACATCCTGGTCGGGGCCGATGGTTGCACCCGGCATGTTGCCCCCCGCGCCGTTGATCAGCACGTCGATGCGTCCAATGTCGGCCATGATTTTTTCATAGACCGAATCGAGTGCGTTCTGATCAAGCACGTTGCAGGCATAACCGCAACACTTGTCCGAGATTTGCTTCGCCTCTGCGACCGTTTCATCCACCTTTTCCTGGAAGAGATCCAGGTAGATAACAAACGCGCCCTGCTCCTGCAGATACTTTGCTGTTCCGCCCGCCAGAACGCCTGCCGCGCCGGTCACCGCGACCACTTTATCCGACAGATCAAATAGATTTTTCATTGTCTTCCCCTTTAAATATTTCGTCGAGAGCTCTCTCGCAACAAGGAAAGCCCATTGAAAGATCAATTCTCGGCGATATTCAGCGGCAGTGCAATCTTAATGTTCTTGATGTTCATTTTTACCGCCTATTAGCCCCCCACCACCGACAACCTATGATTTTCCTGAATAAACGGCGGAACTACAACCCTTTTCGGCTTTGCAATATCCGTCTGCCCCAGTACTATTCCGCGCTCATTTTAACAGAGGAAGAAACATGTCCAAAACATACAAAATCACCCTGCTGCCGGGCGATGGCATCGGCCCGGAAGTCATCAAAGAATCCGTCAAAGTGCTCGACGCGGTCGCGGCAAAAAGCGACTTCTCCCTTGAATATACCGAACAGAATGCGGGCGGCGCGGCGATCGATGCGCACAACGACCCGATGCCCGACTCGGTTATCGAAACCTGCAAGGCGTCCGATGCCGTGTTGCTCGGCGCGGTTGGCGGCGACAAGTGGGACCATCTCACCGGCGCGCTGCGTCCGGAGAGCGGCCTATTGAAAATCCGCAAGGAACTCGGCGCGTTTGCCAACCTGCGTCCCGTGACCATTCCTGCATCGCTGGCGGAAAATTCGCCGCTGCGCCCCGAATCCGTTTCCGGCCTCGACCTTTTCACTGTCCGTGAACTAACCGGTGGCATTTACTTCGGCCAGCCTGTCGGTGAAGAAGGCGAAGGCGACGACAAGAAAGCATGGAACACCATGATCTACTCCGTCGGCGAAATAAAGCGCGTGGCTCGCGTGGCCTTCGAATGGGCACGCAAGCGCCACAATAGGGTAATGAGTGTCGACAAGGCCAACGTCCTTGCGGTCTCCCGGCTCTGGAGGGATACCGTCAAGGCGCTGCACGAAGCGGAATATTCCGACGTCGAACTCGACCACATGTACATCGACAACGCCGCCATGCAGATGGTCATCAACCCGCGCCAGTTCGACGTGATCCTGACCGGAAATATTTTCGGCGATATCCTTTCCGACGCCTCCGCCACGCTCGGCGGTTCGCTCGGCCTGCTGCCTTCGGCATCGGTCGGCGGCCCGGTTGGTCTGTTCGAGCCGGTACACGGCTCCGCTCCGGATATTGCCGGACAGGGAAAAGCCAACCCGCTGGCGATGATCCTTTCGGTGGCGATGATGCTCGACTCGCTCGACGAAGAAAAAGCCGCCGCGGCTATCCGCACGGGTGTCGAGAAGGTGCTGGACGACGGCTACCGCTCCGGCGACCTGTGGCGCGAAGGCAATACCCTCGTCTCCACCACCGAGCTTGGCGACCTCGTCCGCGATGCGGCCGTTGCGGCGCTGTA
>DAOUQA010000227.1 GCA_030625905.1 Kiritimatiellales bacterium
CGAGAAGGATCTGTTTTTGGAAACACCGGAACACTGCCGCCAGCTTAAGGTGGATCAACCCATCCTTACCAACGAAGCCATGCAGAAAATCCATGCGATGGATTGCGATGGCCTGAAATCAACCACGCTGCCGATCGTCTACAAAATTGCCGACGGCGAGGACGCCTTGCGCGACGCACTGGACAAGCTTTGCAGCGATGCGTCGAAGGCGATCGAGGCCGGGTGTACGCTACTGGTTCTTTCTGATCGCAGAGCCGGAAAGGAAAACGCGCCGATCCCGGCGCTACTGGCGACGGCGGCGGTACACCACCACCTGATCAAGAAGATGCAGCGCACCCGCTGCGGCCTGGTGGTTGAAAGCGGTGAGCCGCGCGAAGTACACCACTTTTGCCTGCTTTTCGGCTTTGGTGCGGGAGCGATCAACCCCTACATGGTTTTCGAAAACCTCGAAGACATGATCCGGCAGGAATCCCTGCCCGACACCAACATGCGCAAAGCGACGCGCAACTACATCAAAGCCATCAACAAGGGCATGCTCAAGGTCATGTCCAAGATGGGTATCTCCACATTGCATTCCTATCGCGGTGCGCAGATCTGCGAGGCCATCGGGATTAACCGCGACGTGATCGACCCCTATTTCACCGGAACCCCGTCGCGCATAGGCGGTATCGGACTCGACGGAATCGTCCGGGAAATCGAAGCGCGCCACAAGCACGCGTTTCCCGCACGTAAAATACCGAAAAGCTTGAAGCTCGACATCGGCGGGGTCTACAAATGGCGGCGCAATGGGGAAGACCATCTGCTTAATCCGCTGGCGGTGGCCAAGCTGCAGGAATCGGTTCGCACCGACAACCTTGAATGCTTCAGGGAGTTTTCCAGCAGCATCAACGACCAGAACAAGCACCTATGCACATTGCGCGGCCTGTTTGAATTCAAGAAAGAGCGCGATCCCGTTCCGTTGCGCGAAGTCGAACCTTGGACTTCGATCGTCAAGCGCTTCAAGACTGGCGCCATGTCCTACGGATCGATCAGCCAGGAAGCGCACGAAACCCTCGCGATTGCCATGAATCGCATCGGCGGCAAGAGCAACAGCGGCGAGGGCGGAGAAGACCCCGACCGCTTCGATCCCGACATCAATGGCGACCTGCGCCGTAGCGCCATCAAGCAGATCGCCTCTGGCCGTTTCGGCGTAACGAGCAACTATCTCGCGAATGCCGACGAACTCCAGATCAAAATGGCGCAGGGCGCGAAGCCCGGCGAGGGCGGGCAACTGCCCGGCCACAAGGTTAAGCCGTGGATTGCACGCACCCGCCACTCCACGCCGTATGTGACGCTCATTTCGCCGCCGCCGCACCACGACATCTATTCGATTGAAGACCTCGCGCAGCTTATTCACGACTTGAAGAACGCCAACCCCGCGGCGCGCATCAATGTGAAGCTCGTTTCGGAAGTCGGCGTTGGAACCATTGCTGCTGGCGTGGCCAAGGGCAAGGCCGAGGTTGTGCTGATTTCCGGCTATGACGGTGGAACCGGCGCCTCCCCCCAATCGTCGATCAAGCATGCCGGTCTACCATGGGAACTCGGCCTGGCCGAAACCCAGCAGACACTGGTGCTCAACAACCTGCGCAGCCGCATCCGGGTCGAGGTCGACGGGAAGCTACTTACCGGTCGCGACGTTGCCATTGCCTGCCTGCTCGGCGCCGAGGAATTCGGATTCGCCACCGGGCCGCTGATGGCCCTGGGCTGCATCATGCTGCGCCTCTGCCATCTCAACACCTGCTCGGTGGGCATCGCAACGCAGGATACCGAGCTGCGCCGCAAGTTTTCCGGTAAACCGGAATATGTCATTAACTTCTTCCGCTTCGTGGCCGAAGAGCTTCGGCAGATCATGGCCGAACTCGGTTTCCGCTCGATCGACGACATGGTGGGCCATTCGGAACTTATCGATACCGTGGAGGCGCTCAGCCACTGGAAAGCCAAGGGGCTCGACTTCTCCGGTATCCTGCAAAAGCCGGAGGTCAGTCCGGCCATCGGAACCCGTTGCATTGACTCGCAGAACCACAATCTCGGCGGTGCGCTGGACCATAAACTGATCTCGCTTTCACAGTATGCATTGCGCCGTTCTGAGCCGGTCGAAATCAATACCGAGATCCGCAATGTCAACCGCACCGTCGGTGCGATGCTCAGCTATGAAATTTCCAAGCGCTACGGAGAGGAAGGCTTGCCGGAAGACACCATCAAGGTCAACTGCAAGGGGTCTGCAGGGCAGAGCTTTGGCGCGTTCAGTGCCAAGGGAATCACCTTCCACATCGAGGGCGATGCCAACGACTATTTCGGCAAAGGGTTGTCCGGCGCCAAGCTAATTATCCGTCCGCCGAAAGAGGCTACCTTCGTGTCGGAGGAGAACATCCTGATCGGCAACGTCGCCTTCTACGGCGCAACGAGAGGCGAAGCCTACATCCGTGGGCTGGCCGGCGAGCGATTCTGCGTCCGCAACTCCGGCGTGCAGGCCGTTGTCGAAGGCATTGGCGACCATGGGTGCGAATACATGACCGGTGGCAATGCCGTCATCCTCGGCCCGACCGGCCGCAATTTTGCCGCTGGCATGAGCGGTGGGGTCGCCTATGTGCTCGACGAAGCCGGCGACTTTATCCAAAACCGCTGCAACCCGGAAATGGTCGATTTCGACCCGCTTGACGAGGACGACATCGACTATCTGCGCGAAAGGATTGAAAAGCATCATGGGTATACTGGAAGCGCAGTGGCTGAACGCGTACTCAACCATTGGGACGAGTCGCTTAAAAAAATCGTGAAGGTGATCCCCGTCGACTACAAGCGTGCCCTCGCCCTGCTCGCCAGCGAGCAATACGCCGGAGAGTAGGAGAAACAAGGCTTTAGGCCATAGGCTTTGGGCTTTAGGGGAAACGGGATGAGAGACCATCGAAAATTGAAGGCGTTTGAACTGGCCGATGCATTGGTGCTGGATGTGTATCGGTTGACGGGTGGTTTTCCGAAGGAGGAAATGTTTGGCCTCACGTCGCAGATAAGACGGGCGGTGGTATCGGTTGCATCCAATATTGTCGAGGGATGTGCCCGGAAGACGGAGAAGGATTATGTGCATTTCCTCGACATGGCCTACGGGTCGGCGAAGGAAGTTG
>DAOUQA010000132.1 GCA_030625905.1 Kiritimatiellales bacterium
CCCTTTCAATGTTCCACTGTTCGAGAATCTTCGGCACATCCAGCAACTCGCCGGAACGGCCCATGCCGGGCTTGAGCATGAAGGTGTGTTCGTCGACGAGCTGGGCATAGTCCTTATCGGGGGTGACCATATAGGTATCGAAGCCCTGCTTCTCGGCGGTGCGGGCGAGGGTGCCGATCACATCGTCGGCCTCGAAACCGGGATATTCGAGCATGGGAATATTGAAGGCGGTTAAGAGATTGCGGATGTGCGGGACGGCAGTGCGGACGCCTTCCGGAGTTTCGTCGCGCGTGGCTTTGTATTCCGGATATTCTACATGCCGGAACGTCGGACCATGGGTGTCGAATGCAACGGCGAGGTGCGTTGGTTCGTAGGTATGCATGATATCGAGCAACGTGTTGATGAACCCGAACACGGCGGAGACGTTTTCGCCTTTGGAGTTGATGCGCGGGTTGCGGATAAGGCCGAAATAGGCGCGGTAGACCACGGCCATGCCGTCGATGAGGAAAAGTTTTTTTGCCATTTTGGTTGTCCGTTGTCGGTTGCTGGTTGTCGGTGTCGGGAAATACCGTACCCCGATGGGGTGCCAATGTCTGGAAAAAGTTGAGGGTTTCGTGGCGCCGGATTCCAATCCGGCGTATCCGCGCGAATAGACCTCCACATTAGAATGGTGGATCATTACAGTCTACCGGCCAGCACAACTTTCAAATTGACTTTGCGCTAAAGTTTTGTTTAAGCCATAGCGTCAGTTGCTGTTATTTGCGAGTGGTTAAGGGGGATATGGTGAAAAACTTTATGTTGTTCGGTTGGGTTCTTGGGTTCGTGGTGTTGGGTTCCGTCGGCGAGTCATCGTCGTCCACGCTTTATGTCGATATTAATGCCACCAATCCAATTCTTCCTTTCTCAAGCTGGGCAACTGCCGCAACCAATATCCAGGATGCGGTGGATGCGCAACAGTACGAAGGCGGATTGGTCTTGGTCAGCAATGGCACCTATGTGGTCACATCAGAGATCTCGGTAGATAAAAACATCGTCATCCAAAGCGTAAACGGATCGGATGTAACTATTGTCGATGGAGGCGGGACTACCCGCTGCTTTAACCTTGGAGGAAGCGCTTGTACAATAAGCGGTTTCACCATCCAAAATGGCTATTCATCATGGAGTGGCGGGGGAATCTATTGCTCGGACACAACACCGATTGTTTCCAACTGCTCCCTCGTGGGGAATTCGGCTAAATGGCACGGTGGCGGGAGCTATTACGGTCTGTTGAACAATTGCAGGATCACGGGCAATTCAGCTGGCTTTGGAGGAGGGGTGTTTCATGGCATAGCAAACAACTGTACCATCACGGATAACTTGGCCTACGACGATGGCGGGGGAATCTATCAAGGTATGGCGGGCAATTGCATCGTCTACTACAACATGGCGTTCAGCGCGGATGCCAACTGGTCTGATAGTAAGCTTTCCTACTGTTGCACGACACCCCTTCCCAGCGGAACAGGCAACATTACGAACGCCCCGGCCTTGGTTGGCACTTCGCACATCAATGCGTATTCTCCCTGCCGTGGCGCGGGCAACGCGACCTATGCGACGGGTACGGACATTGACGGGGAAGCCTGGAAGAATCCACCCTCCATGGGTTGCGATGAACCGCTTTCCCCCTTTACCGGCAGGCTTTCCGTTTCCGTTTCGGCCCAATACACGCCAGTTGTAGCAGGATACGCGCTGGCGCTTGCAGGCAATATCTTCGGGGAGCTTTCCTCCAACCGCTGGACATTCGGAGACGGGGAATCGCTCTCAAACGAGATATATGATGTTGCCCACGCCTGGTCGGCTCCCGGAAGTTATGGCGTGGTTCTGACGGCCTACAACGACGACCATCCGGGCGGGGTCTCGGCCACGGCGCAGGTGCAGGTGGTCGCCGAAAGCATCCACTATGTGGATGCCGGAAATCCCTCGCCTTCCTCCCCCTATGCCAACTGGGCGACGGCGGCCGTGAATATCCAAGACGCAGTAGACGCGGCGGCGGCAGGCAGTACGGTGTGGGTAGCCAACGGCATCTACGATGCTGGAGGCGGCCCGACGCCGGGCCATGCGTGCAGCAACCGCGTAGTGGTTGCAAAAGATATTGCCGTCTGCTCCTTGAGCGGGCCTGGCGCAACGTTTATCGTCGGTGCATCCGATGGCGGAACCAATGGTCCGGCGGCGGTGCGCGGAGCCTACCTGTCCGCCGGAACCCTCTCCGGCTTCACCGTTACCAACGGCCACACCATGGTTTTGGGCGAGGATTTTGATCGTAGCGGCGGCGGTGTCAACCTGTACGGCGGCAACGGAGTTGCCTCCAACTGCGTACTCGCAGGCAATTCGGCCTACAATGGCGGCGGGAGTTGTTGGGGCACGCTTAATGGTTGCACGTTCAAAGGCAATTCAGCCGATCATAGCGGCGGGGGAAACTACAACAGCGTACTCAATGGCTGCACGCTCAGAAGCAATTCGGCAGCCTACTCTGGCGGAGGGAGCCTCTGGGGCTTGTTGAACAACTGCAGGCTCATGGATAATTCAGCGACTTATGGCGGCGGAATTGCCTACGGCCAAGTGAACAATTGCACCCTCGTAGGCAATTCAGCCACTTATGGCGGTGGGTACTATTTCTCTACCTATGATCAAAAATATAGCTGGTTGAACAACTGCATCGTCTACTACAACACGGCGAATATCGGCAGCAACCTGAATCTTGTTGCGGCGGTGCATAATTCCTGTTCACCGGATGCGGTGCCAGGTGTGGATGGCAACATCACCAACGCGCCGATGTTTGCGGATTTCGCCGGAGATGACTTTCATTTGCAGTCCAACTCGCCCTGCATCAACTGGGGCGATAATTCCGCTGTCTCAGGCGAAACGGATATGGACGGAAATCCGCGCATTGTCGAAATCCATGTCGATATAGGTGCCTACGAATATCAAGGCTTTCTTGGTCTGGTCGACAGCGACAGCGACGGCTTGCTTGACGATTGGGAAAGACAATGGTTTGGCGGCAATGTGCTGCCGGATGCCAACCCGGATGCCGATGTTTCGCCCAACGAAGACGAATTCATTGCAGGAACAGATCCAACCAACCCGGCATCCTTTTTCACGGCGATGCACTCAACGGCGGAAGTCAACGGAACCAACTGTTTCGTGGTGGAATGGATCTCCATTCCCGACCGGCTCTACAGTGTACAGTGGAGCACCAATCTCGTGTCCGGTTTCCAGACACTGGAAACCAGCATTGAACACCCACAAAGCAGCTACACCGACACCATCCACAACGTTGAGTCGCCCAACTTCTACAAAGCCAATGTCCGTATGAAATAACCTGATCGCGGGGCAGAGTATTCCTAGCGCGGCAACGCCGTCCTGATTCGATCCGAAAAGTCGGAATCCGGGGAAAGAGTCGGATTCAAAGAAAGAATCGGGGCGCTCATCCCACAATGGCGGGACGCAACCAAAATAGAGTCCACAGAATCAGGATTTTTCACCGCTGAATTTGCTGCGATGAAGCGCGTTTACACTGCTGTCGCCAGCCTGGCGTCTCCGGGCAGCCCGGCAGGTGAAGCCCGCGGGATGCGGGCGGTACAAGGAACGGGAACGCATTTGATTACGCTGGATTCTCTTGCGAAAAAGCCTACACTTTTCGCGTAGCTGGGAGGTTAATGAAGGGGGGCGTGATGAGAAGCAGGAAGGTGTTGTTGGTTGCCGGGAGATACCGTACCCGATGGGGTGCCAATGTCTGGGAAATTCTGTATGAATGCTCTTAATTATTGGGAGGAGAGACGGATGAAGAAACTGCTATGGGTTGTGTTGATGGTTGCCGGGGTCGTGCTGGGGGCGGAGACGAAGGACAAATTTGCGATCGTCCTGCAGGCGGGCAACGAAACGAATGAGGGCAAGGCGCGGGCGGTCCATGCGTTGCTCTATGCCACGGAACTGGCGGAAGAGGGCTATGCCGTTGTCCTGATCTTCGATGGCGCGGGGACGGGCTGGGCCAACGAATTGCGCAAGCCGGAAAACCCGCTCCACAAGCATTATGTCAAGATAAAGGAACTGGCGGTGGTGGAGGAAATCTGCGACTACTGCGCCGACTCTTTCGATGTGAAGGATAATCTGCCCGAGCAGCAAAGGAAGCTCTTGGTCGGCGACTATGAGGGCCACCCGAGTCTTGTTAAGTGGATCGAGAAGGGCTATCAAATCATCGTTTTGTAGGAAAATTTTTGTAGTTTCGCCTTTAGGCGATCGGTTGTTCGGCTTTGCTTTGAGTGGAGCCGCCTAAAGGCGAAACTGCGAGATTTTTTAAATCTTTCCCCAAGCTTCTTCCAGCCGCTGGGCGGAAACCTTGGTGGGGGTCTTGATTTCCGGGGCAAAGCGGTTCACCCGAAACTCTTCGAGCAGCATTGCAAATTCCAGCAGGTCGTGGGCTGACCCAATGTCGTCGCTCTCTAGCAGTTTTTCGCTGAGTCGATTTTGGAACGGCTCGACTTCGATTAACTTGCGCAAGTCGGCCGGTGCATTGTTTCGGATGCGTTGGGTGCGGATCTGCATGGCTTTCAGGTAGCGCGGGTAGCGGCTGAAAATATTTACGGTTTGGAGGAATCCCGGCCGGAAGAGAAAGGCCAGCTGCAACTCCATGTCGAGGCGGGAATCAATGCCGCCCGGTAGCGTCTCTAAAACGGAAACCATTTTTTCGCGCTGTTCCAGCAGGGACTCTAGGATTTCCGCATTTTCCACGGAAATTTCATAGAGTGTGCCGCGGGCATCCGCCGCGCGCTCTGCAAAGGAGGCGGCATCGCGAATCTCCACGCGCCCGTCCTTGGTCAGGGCTTCATGGATGGTCACATCGAAAAAGTCGGTTAGGAAACCGTCGTCGATTGCCGAGAGTGTGAGCTGAAGGATCGGTGTGAGCGGCGGGCGCTTTTCGAGATACTTAACCTGATCGCCCTGCTGTATTCGGAAGAGCTGAACCAATCCGTTTCGGTGCGAGGCGGCCGCCTCGATTTCACTCAGAAAAACCTGTCGGCCCACACCTGCGGCCTCGGCGGTCAGGGCGGGATAACCGCGCGTTTTTTTACTATCGTGACTGGTAATAAATTCGGGTAGGGCGTCGCCCGGCCAAGCCTGCTGGGGCAGCAATGTCCATTTAGCAAAAGCCATCTCTGCGCCGCTACGGTGGACGGTCATTCGATGCTCATCGGAGATCGATGTATGTACTTGGACGATCTCGTTGTCCTTCGTTTCAATCACCTTCATGCGCAGGAAGGCGGGCAGGGCTGATTCTTCAAAATCGGAGTGATCCACCGGGAGCTTGTATTCCATCTGCAAGTAGGCCGAAAGGACATTCAGCAGAGGCTTGTCCTGTGCGGGCAGGCGAGCCGCCTGCGGTACGGTCTGCTTCGTATCGCAGGCGGCTCGCCTGCTACTGCAGAATGCGCGGGCAGTCTGGTCGATCGGCATGATTGTCGTTCGCACATTTTTTGGCAGGGTGCGCAGCAATCGGTTTACCTTTTCCTCGAGCCAGCCCGGCACGAGCCAGTCAGGTGCCCAATCCGGTAAAAAGGCCAGTTTGTCGGTTGGGCAGACGAGGGCAATACCGTCCAGCTCTTCACCGGGGTCGAAGGTATAAATCAGCTGAAATATCTCCTCGTGGAAGGTGAGTTCGTCGGGGTAATCTTCCAGCTTGACCGGCGTCGATTGCGGATACATCGCATCCTTCATCCGCATGGCGATTCGGGCGTGTTTTTTGTGAATCCATTTTTCCAGCGTCTTGACGGAATAGACCTCCGGCGGGAGGAGTTGATCTAAGTGATCGAAGAGGGCATCGTGGTCAAGTAGGGCACCCGGTCGGCGGATTTTTTCCTCTAGCGTGGCAATATCGTCGAGCATTCGGTGGTGCAGCT
>DAOUQA010000004.1 GCA_030625905.1 Kiritimatiellales bacterium
CACCATCCAGGAGTCCGTTAAACAGGAGAGGTTGATCATTCGAGGCGGTGGCTGTAGTAGAAACCGACGCGGAGGCGTCCAGTTGACCATCGACATACATAGACTGCACCCCACCCGCCTGGTCAAACACTCCGGTAAGCAGATGCCACTGGCCATCATCGACAACAGTGGTACCAACGACAAAGGTTTTGTCCTTCATGTAAAAGCCAACATTGCCTGTTTCATTATTCCTTATAAGGTCATAGTTACCTGCCACGTCACCCTTGGTGATAATTCCAGTCCAGGAACCACCAGAGCCAGGTGCCCAAGCATCGATCTTCACCCAGGTCGAGACCGTGCGGCTGCCGGTCAGATCCAGCGTGGCGTTATCTGTGACGACCACATAACTGTCCTGTACACCGTCTCCTCTGCCCGCGAATTCGACCGCGTTGCCGTACTTCCCGGCAACAAATTGGGGATCGGGAGGAGTAACGAGCGAACCAACATTGTTGTTGACGGAACTATCATCGGCGATTGCGCCGCCGGTCTCATCCATATCCCAATAACCAACCAGACCCGATGTAACATCCGCCTGAGCAACTCCGGCAAACATCGCCATCGCTAGGACACAGACCACATATCCTTTCATTTCCTTTTTCATTTCCTTTTCTCCTTTTAACAGGAAATCTCTTTTTAGGCGTTGGGGGCTCACCCCCCGAAGGCTCATTCTAAAAAGTGACTCCATGGGTTTATGGGAGAGGTATAGTGGAACGCGGAATTTTTGTCAAGAGTGAATTGACAGGAAATCGCTTTTTAGGCGATGGGGGCTCGCCCCCCGAAGAAACAGGCCACTTCCCGGTTGACCCGTTTGTGCGCAGTGGGTACTGTTCGCAGGTTCTTTGTACACATATTTAAAGGAGTGAGGACGATACTATGGTAATGATGATTTCGAAATTTCATAAGATTATTCAATCGAAGGTGGTTTGGGGCGTTTTTGCGATCTTGATCAGTGTGGCGTTTGTTAGCGTTTCCGTGCCGGGATCCAAAAACCGCAGCACGGCCAAGCGCGAACGCAAGGCCGCCCAGCTGGCTGGCCGGCTTTTCGGTGAAGAGGTGTCGCGGATCGAATTTGGGCGTGCCTACAACAGCATGCGGCTGAAATACACGTTGCAGTTTGCGCAGTATGGTCGCCAGTTCCGCATTACGCCTGAAATCGACAAAATCCTCGTCCAATCCGCCTGGCGGCGGCTTGCCCTGCTGAAAAAGGCGCAACAGCTCGGGATGTCGGTCTCGCCGGAGCAAATTGTTTCCACAATCCAGAGCCAGCCTATTTTCCAGAACCGGCAGACCGGGCAGTTCGACCCCAAAGCCTACAACATGGCTCTGCAACAAATTAGATCCCTCGGAATGCTACCCAAGGATGTGGAAACCCATTTTACCGAAGAGACCCTGCTCTGGAAAGTCGTCCGTATCCCGATGCAGGGTGCACTGGTTACCAACGAGGAAATCAGAAAGGCCTTCCATCTCTACACCGACAAGCTGACGGTTGAATATGCCGCCCTCCCGCACCGCCTTGTCGATCCCCTGGAAGTCACAGAAGAGGACGCAAAAAACTATTTCGCGCTCAACCAAGAAGAGTTCCGCCTGCCGGAAAAAAGGATGGTCGATTATGTCCGGTTTGCCGTCGCCGATCATTTGGAAGGGGTTGAAGTAACGGACGAACTGGTGTCTGGATTCTACGAAAACAACAAGCAGCGTTTTCTCAAGCAACCCGCCGACGATGCCGCACCGGATGCCGCGCCGGAATACCAGCTCCTGGAGGAAGTGAAGGACTCGATTACCGAACAAATCCAACAGGCGTTGGCGCGCAAGGCCGCTGCCGAGCTGGCCGACGAGCTGGTCGCCGAGCTGGCCGACGAGTCCACGACCTTTGAAAAAGCAACCCAGGAACTGGAACTGGAAGTCGTTGACGATACGCCGGCCTTCACGCGGACCGATGCCGTCAAGGGCATCGATCCCACCGCCCCGTTCCAACGGGCCGCCTTCGCGCTGGAAAAAGATGAGACCCACTACTATAGCGACCCCGTCGTTGGCCAAAACTTTGTCTATGTGATCTCGCTTACAAAAAAACTGGATTCCTTCCTGCCGTCCTTCGACATTGCGCGCGAAGCCGCATTCGAATCCGCCAAGATGGCCGCCACCGAAAAGGCCTATGCCGAAAAAGCGGCGCAGATCCATGGGGAAATCATGGCGGCACTCAAGGCGGGAACCGCCTTTGCCGACGCCATTGCCAAGTACACCCTTGAGCTGAAAAAAACCGAGGCGTTCGATATCTCCTCCGAGCTTGAAGACGAGTTTGGCCAGCAGATTAAAGAGGCCTCCATTCTCTACGGCCAAGGAACCTTGACCGATCTGGTCGCCACGCCGGACGAATACCTTGTGGCCTATGTGGCCGAGAAAACCTCCGGCGACGAAGCCTCCACCCTTCCGGGAATGCGTAACGAACTGGTCGGCAGCCTCAGCAATAAAAAAGCAACCCAATTTATTGCCGCTTGGCAAGACGCTCTTTTGGAGGAGGCCGGGTTTGAGGATCTGCTGATCCGCGACGATGACGAATCGTAACCCCGGAGACACCATGCCCCTCTCCTACCTCATAGTGCTGTTTGTCGGCCTGCCGATCATTGAATTAGCACTGCTTTTCGAGTTGCACAGCCTCGTGGGCTTTCTGCCCACCGTCATGCTCGTGCTGCTGACCGGGGTTGCCGGTGCCGCACTGGTGCGGCGGCAGGGACTTGCCATCCTGTTGAAAATCCAGCGGGAAATGTCGATCGGCAATGTTCCCGCCCCGCAAATGATCGACGGTGTAATGATTCTGGTGGCCGGCGCGTTGCTCGTTACCCCCGGCCTTATCACCGATGTCTCCGGTTTCCTTCTTCTGGTTCCCTTTGTCCGCGAACAAATCCGGTTTTGGCTCAAGAAGAAGCTCGAGGAAAAAGTGCGCGGCGGCTATGTGCAGGTGCATGTGGAACGTTGAAGGCGTTAAAGACGTTCAAGGTTGAAACCGTTCAACGACTTTAACGAACGGAGCATTTCAACGGTTTGAACGATTTCAACGGCTTTAACGAGCAAAGCGTTTCAACGACTTGAACGGATTTAACGATTTGAACGAAAACAAACCCATCCCGCTCTGCGTCGATCTTGACGGAACACTCGTCAAGCTGGATACGCTTCACCAAGCGCTCTTCCTGTTGCTGCGCCGCAGCCCGGCGAGCATCTTCCGCATTCCGGGATGGCTCGCCAGAGGCAAGGCGCACCTGAAAGACCAGGTCATGCAGCGCGTCGCGCTCGATGCCGCCGTCCTGCCCTACCACAAGGAATTTCTGGCGTATCTCCGGAAGGAACATGCGAGCGGTCGCCCGCTGATTCTCACCACCGCCTCCAACTACCGCACCGCCAACGCCATCGCCGACCACCTCGGCCTCTTTACCGACACCATATCCAGCACCGTCGACACCAACATGCGCCACGCCCGCAAGCTCGAAGCCATCAAGGAACGCTTCCCAAGATTTGGGTATGCCGGGAACGATACGGCTGACTTCCCTATTTGGGATGAAGCCGCCGAAGTCATCCTGGTTAACCCCACCCAGTCTGCGAGAGCAAGATATGCCGCAAACGCCGACCATGTCTTCGTTGAGTGCCGACCCGTTGCGCGAATGCTGCTCAAGGCGATGCGCTGCCAGCAATGGCTGAAAAACCTGCTGATCTTCTCCCCCATCTTTTTGGCGCACAAATTTACAGATACGGAAACCCTTATACAGGCAACGATCGCCTTCTTCGCCTTCAGCTTTGCTGCGTCCTCGATCTATGTCCTCAACGACCTCTTCGATCTCAGCGCCGACCAGCACCATCCGCGCAAATGCCGCCGGCCCTTTGCATCCGGCGACCTATCCATCACCACCGGCGCGGTGTTGATTCCCCTGCTCGCCCTTCTCAGCATTATCCTCGGAAGGCTACTCCCGCTCCCGTTCTTCCTAGTGTTGCTGGCCTACTTCGCCATCACCACGCTCTATTCCTGGCGGCTCAAGCAAATGGAGATCGTCGATGTGCTCACACTGGCCATCCTCTACTCCATGCGCATCGTCGCCGGAGCGACCGCCACCGGCACACCCGCCTCGTCGTGGTTCATCATCTTCGCCATCTTCCTGTTTCTGAGCCTGGCCCTCGTTAAACGCCTCTCCGAGCTGCGCGAAATAAAGGATGCCGGCAACCCCGAACAGATGCACCGCGAACGCGGCTACACCATCGACGACCTGCCCCTGCTGATGGCCTTCGGCACCGCCAGTGGCTATCTTTCCGCATTTGTCTTTACGATGTATCTGAACAGCGAATGGGTCGCTCAGCTCTATACCCGCCCCGCGCTACTCTGGCTCTTCTGCCCGCTGCTGCTCTACTGGATCACGCGCATCTGGATGCTCGCATGGCGCGGGCAGATGCAGGACGATCCGCTGGCATTCGCCTCCAGGGATCCACATACCTATGTCGTCGGCGCACTCAGCATAGCCGTCATTCTATTCGCAATCTAACGGAGAAACCGCATGAGCAAACCCAGCGTCGATCTGACCATTGTTGGTTCCATCGGGATCGATACCATCGAAACCCCCACCGAAAAGCAGGAGGAAATCCTTGGCGGTTCTGTCAGCTATGCCTGCGCGGCGGCCTCATTCTTCACCCATACCGGCATGGTCGGCGTGGTCGGCACCGACTTCCCGACGGCGTTTCTCGACACCTGGAAGGATATGTCCATCGACCTCGAAGGCCTCCAGACCGTCGAAGGGAAAACCTTCCGCTGGTCTGGCGTCTATGAGGAAAATATGGATAACCGCCGCACGCTTTCCACCGAACTCAATGTATTCGAAACCTTCTCGCCCAAGCTTCCGGAAGACTACCGCGATGCCCCCTACCTCTTCCTCGGCACCATCCACCCCGCCCTCCAACTCCACGTCCTCGAACAGGTCCGCGATCCAAGATTCATCCTAATCGACACCATGGATCTATGGATCAATATCGACAAGGAAGACCTCACCAAGGTCATTGGCAAATGCCACATGCTCACGCTCAACGAATCCGAAGCACAGCTCTTTACCGGCGAACTCACGCTCAACAAGGCCGCCAAGAAGCTGCTCGAACTCGGCCCCGAATACGTACTCATCAAAAAGGGCGGCAACGGCTCCATGCTCTTCACTAGGGACGACATTTTCCTGCTGCACGCCTATCCGCTCGACCACTTTAAGGATCCCACCGGCGCGGGCGATACTTTCGCCGGCGGACTGATGGGCGCACTCGCCGCCTCCGGCAAGACCGACAAGGAAGCCATCCGCCAGGCCATGGTATACGGCAGCATCGTTGCTTCCTTCGGCGTCGAGGAGTTCAGCCTCGAGCGGCTCAAGCAACTCGACCGCGACGAGATCGAAACCCGCGTTGTGCGATTCAAGGAATTGTGCCGGATCTAAGAAAGGAAACGGAAATACTTGAAATACAATTTTCACCACCCGCTTCGCTGGAGTCGCGGAGACTCGGAGTTTGCTGTTGCTCCGTGCCTCTGTGCCTCTGTGGTAAAAAATTCGGCTCGCCCGACTATGATCTGGCTCTGGAGCATCGGTATCCTTCTACTGGCCGCCATCTCAGCCAATGCGGAAACCCTCACCGTGAATGTAACCACCGAAGGCCCGCGCGAAGGCGTAATCGCCATTCTGGTGTTCAACAGCAAAAAAGGCTTTCCCAACAAGCCCGAAAAAGCCTTCAGGAAAGCCCGTTTCCCCGTCACTGCGGAAAGCCCGGTTGAATGCACCATCACCAACCTCCCCTATGGAGCCTATTCGATCAGCGTGCTACACGACATCGACGACGACTACACACCCGACAAGCTGCTCGGCTTCGGGCCGCCCAAGGAACCCATCGGCTTCTCCAACATCGACAAGAAACTGTTCAAGCAGCCCAGCTACAAATCGACCGTTTTCACCTTCAGCGTCCAGACCAACGAAACGACGATTGCGTTGTGGTATGTGCTGTAGGCCGAGAGTCTCCGCACCACCCATCCGCCCCGATTTTGCAAATCAGGCCCACCTAACTTAGCGCCAGATCCGCGAACTACTCCGGATAAAAGCAAACTGTACCGGTTTTTCAAGGGGCGGGAAGCCCGCTACCGGACAAAGTGGCAACTGACGTTCTGGTGGAGGGCATCGGCGATGATGTGGATGGCGCCTTTTTCGGCCACGTCGGCCGCGTCGATAACGCGGACGGTGTCTTCCCATTTCCCGGCAGAGGGGACGAGATCGAGCAGCTTGTTGGGTGCCTCTTCGAAGAATGCGGTGTCGAGATAGTTTTCCCCCTTGTTCGGGAAGAGGGCGAGGTAGAGCATTTTCATTTCGACGAGTTCGTTGAGGAAGTGGGTTCCGAGCGAGACATCCGGCACGAGGTTGTCGTGCATGGCCACGATTTCGCAGAGGATGGAAACGGTGTTGATTTCGCTGAACGAAACGGGGATGCCCAGCGAGGGGCTGCTGGTGCCCCAGCGGCCCGGACCGATGATCATGACGCATTCGGGCGCATCTGTTTTTTCGGCTTGGTTGATGTCGCCGATGAGCCGCGCGATTTCGTGCCGCGTATTGACGGGCAGCTGGCCGTAGCGCTCGGGAACGACATAGATAAACCGGTCAACCTTTCCAACGCGACTCTGCCCGACCACGGCGCCGTGCGCCTCGACAATCCGGTCCTCGGCGGCCACATCGATTTCGGGGAGTTCGATCGCTTCGGAACCGTACACTTGAAGCGGGCGGCATTGGAGCAGGTTGATGCGGTAGTCGCCGTCTTCCATGTAGTTGGCGGTAAATTCGATATCGACCGGATAGTTGTAGGCGGTCTCGATGGTATCGAGGATTTCGCGAAGGTCGCCCACAAAATCGGTTTCGCCCAAGAGCTTGTCGAACGTGAGGATCCGGTGGGGCTTTGCGCCGCGCGGCTGGGTGGGATCGAGCGAGGTAAACATGTCGACGCGCAAGTTATCGGCATCTTGGGTGACATCCTGAAAATAGTCGGATGCTTCTTGATTGGCTTCCAGGTCGAGATAGTCGACGCGCCGCTGGGCATATTGGGCGACTTCGTCGAAGTTGGCCTCGGGGCGCTTGTCGGGCGCGTTGAGGGCAACGATGCGGGTATAGTCGTCGTCGGCTTGGTCGACGGCACGCGTGCCCAGCCCGAAGACCAGGCGAATGACGCCGGCGTTGGGGTCGATGCTTTCGTGCCAGGCGTAGGGGTTGAAGGAAAAGCCGACGCCGGCCATTTCGGGGTAAAAGTTGCGTCCGTGCAAGGTGCCAGAAACGCGCATAACGAGCAGCGCCATCTGCTCGTCCTTGTCGAGCATGCCGCGGCGCGCGCGGTAGCGCAGCGCCTGCTCGCTCATCGAGCTGGCGTAGATCCGCTTGACGGCGGCCAGGAAGTCCTGCATGCGGCGTTCGCGCGGCCCTTGATTGACGCAGAAAACGCTCTCGTATTTCCCGGCAAAGGAGTTTCCAAAGTTGTCTTCAAGTAGCGAGCTGGAGCGCACAATGAAGGGGGACTGCCCGAAATAGTCGAGCATTTCGTCGAACTGCTTCATGATGTGGTTGGGGAAGTCGCCGGTGATGATCATGCGCCGCGCCTGCTCGGCGCCATCGAGGAACTTGTCGGGGTCGCGCTGGTTCTGCCGCACCCACCAGATGCCGTTGCGCACAAGGAAAGTGAAGAATGCATCCGACCCGATGAAGAAGGAATCCTGCGCTTCGAGCAGCTCGACAAACCGCGGGCTGTTCTTTTTCACGATGGCTTGCGCCAGCAGCATACCCACGGTCTTGCCGCCGATCAGGCCGGAACCGATCATCCGCTTCCGGATGTCGAGAATGTCCTGGAGGGTGAAATAGCGGGCGATGAGTTTTTGCATGTCTTCATCGCGCGAGATCACCATGCGCACCAGCTGCTCGTAGATCGTCTTTCCCTTTTCAGGCAGATCAGGGCGGTATTCACCCGACGTCAGGAGTTCGCGCGCCTGGAGAAACGAGGATTCCCAAAAACCAAGGCTGCTGTCGGAGTGCAGCCCCGACCATTTGGCCGAGGTCAGGATTTCCGAGATGACGGCGCTCGACATGAGAGGCACGAACGCTTCGCCGTGGCGCACATGCAGCATGTTCATGGTGGGCGAATAGCGATGCTGCACCTTGATCGGCCGCACGTAGAGTTCGTCCTTGTGGCGGTAGAGATCTAGGAAAAGCTGGGTGGTGTTTTGAATCGGGACGATGGCGCGCGAGGTGTGGTAGTTGCGGTAGACGGCGAAATAGGTGACCGTTTCCATGTCGAAGAGGTAGGGGCAGGTCAGCATAAAAAAATTGCCGAGCATTTCGTCGGAATACCAATCGACCGCCAGCCGCGACAGGCAATCGAACACATAGAATGCGCCGAGACCCGCCTGTTTAATGACGCCATGGATGTCCGCAATAAAGTTTTCGAACCCTTCTTCGGGATCGAACACATGGATTTCGGCGCCCATGTCTTCCGTAACAAGGGCCTCGTGGCGGGCATAGCGGAAATAGACCAGCTTGCGCCCGTTCTTAACCGCCGCCTCGCAGTACGGGGTGACGAGCTCCTGGTACTCCTCGATCGAATCGACCTGCCAGACAATATTGTCGCCGGCCAGAACCCCCTTTAAAGCCTTGTCGAGACCCGGTAGCCCGGTGGTCAATCCTGCATCAATTGTGCTCATGGCAATGCATCCTTTCGTTCGTTCCCATTTCCAACCCTTGGAAAATTATTCCAAGGCGGCGAGGCGATCCTTTAGTTCGGAATAGTGGAAGAGGCGGTTGAAATCGACCAAGCTCGAAAGCGCGCTCGATTGTATGCGGAGCCCCGTCTCTTCAAAGATCGACATCGGGTTGAGCCCGCCGATAATGATGGCACCGACGCGCTGCGGGCCGACCGGAACGCCGTAGAGGCTCTGGCCGGGATTGCCGAGGCAGAGCAGGCTGCCAAGCCCCAGGGTTTCGAGCTGTTCGGAAATGCGGTGAACCGCGTCGACGCTGTTCGCCGGGAATTCCCGAAAGCTTGCGCCGATGCGCCCGTTTCCGGTGGTGACGGCGCCGATATAGTCGGCCATGCCGCTGCGGATGAAAACGACGAGCGGGTCGATGCTGGTGCCGTCGTAGTGAATGATGTCGACAAAGCGCACGGGGTTGCCGTCGCGCATCTCCATCAGCCCGCCGAAACGGGAAAAGGTGGGAATGCCGCGCCGGAGCAGCACGCCGTTTAGCGTGATGGAGCAGACGGTGCCGATACCGATGTATCCATCGGGAATTTCGATATCGACGCAGGTTTCGCCCGGCTCGAAAAGGGCAAGCATCTTGCCCATGGAATAGCCTTTGGAAAATACCTTTTCGATCAACTTCCGGCGCTCTTCCGTAAACTCGTCAAGCGGGATGGCAGAGACGTTGACGACCACGGAGCCCCGGCGCAGCGCGGGGTCGAAGTCCATCTGATAGGCCATGGCGTCGATTTTTCCGGAAAGCAGCCCGATGCGCTCGAGGACGCGGGAGGTGCCGGCTTCGCGCTTTCCCTTCTCGGTAATGGAGCGGCCGCGCCGACCATGGTTTTCGGTGAGACCCTCCTCGTCGAGCTCCTGAAGGTAGAGGCGAACGCTGCGCTCGCTAACATCCACGCCCTGCGCCATCAGCAACTCGGTGATGCGTGCGCTACTCAGCAGCTCGCCGCTGCGGTGGAGGGTTTCAAGGATGGCCAACCGTTTTTTCTCGCGTTTATCCATAGGAGATCTTTCCAATCTAGTTGCGGCAATATTGCCGATAAATCGTCTCGTCTCAAGGTTTTTGAAAAAATATTTTGCAATGAATGCAGTTGCTAGCTATAAGTCAGTCCTAAGTAACGGCAATATTGTGTTTATATTGCGGCAATGAGTTGCAGGTAATGGGGCATAAACAACTAAGGAGATACGATGAGTTATATTGAACGAGTATGGGAAAAGGTTTCGCAGCGCAACGCGGGGGAAGTTGAATTTTTGCAGGCGGTGCGCGAGGTGCTTGATTCGCTCGAGCCGGTCATGGAAAAGAATCCGCAGTACGAAGCGGCAGGCATCCTCGAACGCATCGTGGAGCCGGAGCGCCAGATCATGTTCCGCGTGCCGTGGACGGACGACAAAGGCGTGGTACAGGTTAACCGCGGGTTCCGTTTTGAATTCAACAGCGCACTCGGCCCGTACAAGGGCGGCCTCCGCTTCCACCCGACCGTCAACCAGAGCATCCTGAAGTTCCTCGGGTTTGAACAGGTTTTCAAAAACTCCCTGACCACGCTCATGATGGGCGGCGGCAAGGGCGGTTCGGATTTCGATCCGAAAGGAAAATCCGACAACGAAGTCATGCGCTTCTGCCAATCGTTCATGACGGAGCTCCAGCGCCACATTGGCCAGGACACCGACGTACCAGCAGGCGACATTGGCGTGGGCGGACGCGAACTCGGCTTCATGTTCGGCCAATACAAGCGCATCCGCAACGAGTTTACCGGCATTTTGACCGGTAAAGGCCTGAACTGGGGCGGCTCGCTGATTCGCCCGGAAGCGACCGGCTACGGTGCCGTATACTTCGCCGAGGAAATGCTGAAAACCCGCAACGAAACCTTTAAAGGCAAGATCTGCACCGTGTCGGGCTCCGGCAACGTGGCGCAATACACGGTCGAAAAGATTAACCTGCTGGGCGGCAAAGTGGTTTCGCTCTCCGATTCCGCCGGCACCATCTATGACCGCGAGGGCATCGACGCCGAAAAGCTCGCCTTCGTCCTAGAGCTTAAGAACGTGAAGCGCGGCCGCATCAAAGAATATGCCGAAAAATTTGGCGCGGAATACCTCGAAGGCCAGCGCCCGTGGGGCATCAAATGCGATTGCGCCTTCCCGAGCGCCACACAGAACGAGATCAACGGCGAAGATGCGAAGACGCTGCTGGACAACGGTTGCTATGTGATCAGTGAAGGCGCCAACATGCCGAGCACTCCCGAAGCCGTCGAACTGTTCGTTGAAAACCGCATCCTCTACGGCCCAGGCAAGGCGGCCAACGCCGGCGGCGTAGCCACATCCGGACTGGAAATGAGCCAAAACTCCGCACGGATCAGCTGGAGCCGCGAAGAGGTGGATGCAAAACTTAACAACATCATGGTTAAGATCCACGCCGCCGCAGCTGCAGCGGCCGAAGAATATGGCCAGCCGGGCAACTATGTCATGGGTGCCAACATTGCTGGCTTCACCAAAGTGGCCGACGCCATGCTCGACCAGGGCATCGTCTAATCCAAAAAAATAACTGCCGGGTTGCCTTGGCGGCCCGTCGGTTGTATGACTTCCTTTCCCTTTTTGGGGAGGAAGTTTTTTATTCAATGTAACGAGGGGGAAACATGAGCAGGATACTCGAAAAAAAGCAGCTTTCGGAAACCGTGTTTTTAATGCGGCTGGAGGCCCCGTTGATCGCGCGCGAACGCCAGGCCGGTCAGTTTATCATTCTCCAGCTGTGCGAGGATTTCGGCGAACGCATTCCGCTCACCGTAGCCGATGCCGATCCTGAAGAAGGCTCCATCACCATCATCTTCCAAGCCGTCGGCAAAACCACGAAGCAAATGGCCGCAATGGAGGTGGGCGAAGAAATCGCCGCGCTGGTTGGCCCGCTGGGCTCGCCCACCCACATTGAAAACTTTGGCACCGTCGTCTGCGTCGGCGGCGGCATCGGCGTCGCGCCGCTCCACCCCATCGCCCAAGCGATGAAGGCCGCGGGCAACAAGGTCATCATCATCATGGGGGCGCGCAACAAGGATCTGATGATTCTCGAAGACGAAATGCGCGCCATCGCCGACGAACTGATCATCTGCACCGATGATGGCTCGCAGGGCCGCAAATGCCTCGTCACCGAACCCCTCAAGGAACTCTGCGAACAGGATCCCAAGCCGGATCTCGCCGTTGCGATCGGCCCGCCGATCATGATGAAATTCTGCGCCGAGACCACGCGCCCCTATGAAGTACACACCCAGGTTTCGCTCAACACCATCATGGTGGACGGCACCGGCATGTGCGGCGGCTGCCGCGTAACCGTCGGCGACGAAACCAAATTCGTCTGCGTGGACGGCCCCGAGTTCGATGGCCACCTCGTCGACTTCGACAACATGATCACCCGGCTCAACTCCTACAAGAAGCAGGAGAGCGAAGCACACAATTGCAAGATCGGCCTGAAAGCAGGAGAGGAAGCATGACCTATATCCCCGCCGAAAAACTGGCCGAAGACGCTATCCAGACATTGGAAGAACTCAACGCACGTACCGAGCCGCTCAAGCCCAAAGACCGCATGGCGATCCCGGCGCAGGAGATGCCCTCGCAGGATCCCGCCGTGCGCCGCTCCAACATGGAGGAGGTTGCGCTCGGCTACACCCCCGAGCAGGCAAAGCTCGAAGCGGAGCGCTGCCTCCAGTGCAAAACCGCCCCCTGCATCGCAGGCTGCCCGGTTGCCATCGACATCCCCGGCTTCATCCAGGCCATTGCGGACGGCAACAACCAGAAAGCGGCCGATATTTTAAAAAAGGATACCCTTTTGCCAGCCGTTTGCGGTCGGGTCTGCCCGCAGGAGACGCAGTGCCAAGCGCCCTGCACCGTCGGCAAGGTTCTTAAATCCGTCGACAAAGCCGTTAATATCGGACGCCTCGAACGCTATATCGCCGATTGGGAACGGGAACAGGGACTCATTGAAACGCCCGCCGTGAAACCCGAAACCGGCAAGAAAGTCGGCATCATCGGAACCGGCCCGGCCGGACTCACCGTCGCGGCCGACATCCGGCGCGAAGGCCACAGCGTCGTGCTCTTCGAAGCCTTCCACAAACCCGGTGGCGTCATGGTGTATGGCATTCCCGAGTTCCGCCTGCCCAAGGCGATCGTGCAGAAGGAAATCGATGCACTCACCGAAATGGGCTGCGAGCTCAAACCCAACTTTGTGATTGGCCGCACCCGGAAAATCCAAGCCCTCCTCGACGAGGATGGTTTCGACGCCCTCTTCATCGGCACCGGTGCCGGACTTCCGCGCTTCATGAACATCGAGGGCGAAAATCTCGTCGGCGTCTATTCCGCCAACGAATACCTGACCCGCTCCAATCTCATGCGCGCCTACGACAAAGCCCGCGCGGACACCCCGATTTTCGATTCCGAAAAAGTCGCCGTGCTCGGCGGCGGCAACGTGGCCATGGATGCCGCGCGCACCGCCGTGCGCCTCGGCGCCAAGGAAGTGCATTTGATCTACCGCCGCACCGAGGTCGAAATGCCCGCCCGTGTCGAAGAGGTCGGCCACGCCAAGGAAGAAGGCGTGATCTTCCACCTCTTGGAAAACCCCAAGCGAATCCTTGCTGACGAGCGCGGCTGGGTGCGCGGCATCGAATGCCTGCGCTATGAGCTCGGCGAACCCGACGACTCCGGTCGCCGACGCCCCGTCGCGATCGAAGGCAGCGAATTCGAGATCGACCTCGACACCGTCATTGTCGCCATCGGCAACGACTCCAATCCGCTCATCCGCCAGACCACCCCCGGGCTCGAAACCAACCGATGGGGAAATATTGTGGCTGATGAAAACGGAAAGTCATCCATCGACCGCATCTATGCCGGCGGCGACATCGTGCTTGGTGCCGCCACGGTCATCCTCGCCATGGGCGAAGGCCGCAAGGCCGCCGCCGCCATGAACGAAATGCTTGCCGACTCCTAATCTGGCAGTGGCTCCACCCCACGAGAACGGGTTGCCTTACCATTCCATACATTTGAATGTGTGGGGTGATGATTTATACAACAAACTGAATAAACGCTTGTTATAGCTCTTTTTCTCCGATATTTTCCACACATTCAAATGTATGGAAAAACGAGACAGCCTCTATGAAAGAACTACGCCCCACCCTTTGGCGAACCTGCCGGATCATCGCCAACGAAACACGCCTCCAGCTTCTCTGGCATCTCTTCACAGACGGCGAGCTGTGCGTCACCCAGCTGTCCCGGAAAGTCAATGTGGGACAACCGACCGCAAGCAACCAGCTGCGGGCATTAAGTGCACGCGGCCTGATCACACCCCGCAGGGAAAAGAAGAATGTGATCTACCGGGCAGAAGCAAACAACGGGGTGGATTTCGCGCCGGATCTACTGGAAGCACTGCGACAGTGCCATGAACGATCCATGCCTTTCAAAACAGTCATCCGGCAAGCCACGGCTTTCACCCATGAGCGCCGCATTGAAATCGTCCAAGCATTGAATGGCAAGAAACTGTCGTTCGGCGGACTGCGGGACACGACAGGCATGTCCCCAGCCGCCCTCTCGCGTCATCTGGAAAAGTTGGAAACACGCGGATTCATTAAAAAAACCGACGGCCTATATCGCATCGTCTGTCCGGGCAATCCTTTGGGGCGCACTCTGATTGAAATTGCCCGCTATTGACAATACCAAGGCCTCTTGCGAACCATAATCAGCGCCCAATAGCCAACACCAGATCGACATCCAAAAACACAGAAAACCCGGAGGTTCCAATCCTTGGAACTCCGGGTTTTCCTATAGCCTCAGGTCTAAAGCCTATGGCCTTTCCAGGTCGGCGTGCCATTCCTGCAGAGAGCGGATCGGGGCTTGTCCGGCGTGCCGCGCAACGATTCCTTCGGCGGCCGCCACAGCGGCGGCCACGGTGGTGATGTACGGCACGTTGTGTTTGATCGCCGATTTGCGGATGTAGGAATCGTCGGTGATGCTGAGTTTGCCGGACGGTGTGTTGACGATGAGTTGGATTTCGCCATTTTTCACCGCGTCCACAATATTCGGGCGACCTTCGTATGCCTTGATGATACTTTTTGATTCGACCCCGTTCTCTTTCAAGAAGGCAGCGGTTCCGGCGGTGGCGAGTAGTTTGAATCCGACGTCTTTGAGTCGCTTGGCGGTGGTAGCCAGTTTGCCGGAGCGGTCGCGTTCGCAAACGGTGAGCAGCACAGTGCCTTCCATGGGCAAGGTGCCTTTGGTGGCTTCTTGCGCTTTGTAGAAGGCGAGTCCAAAGTTGGAGTCGATGCCGAGCACTTCGCCGGTGGAGCGCATTTCCGGCCCGAGGACAGGATCGACTTCCGGGAACATGTTGAACGGGAAGACAGATTCCTTGACCCCGTAGTGCGGGATCTCCTGGTGGCTGAGATTGAAGTCGCCAAGCTTTTTACCTAGCATGATTTCGGTGGCGATGCGTGCCATGGAGAGACCGCAGACCTTGGAGACAAGCGGCACGGTACGCGACGCGCGCGGGTTGGCTTCGAGTACATAGACGACATCGTCGCAGATGGCATACTGGATGTTCATCAGACCAACGACGCCCATTTCGCGGGCGATGGTTCGGGTGTATTCATAGATGGTCTTGATGTGCTTTTCGGGGATGCCGACCGGTGGGATCACGCAGGCGGAGTCACCGGAGTGGATGCCGGCTTGCTCGATGTGCTCCATGACGGCGGGAACGAAGGCGTCCTCCCCGTCGGCGATAGCATCGGCTTCGGCCTCGATGGCGTTCTCCAGATATTTATCGATCAGGATCGGCCGGTCGGGAGTAACGCCGACGGCGGCGGCCATATAGTCGCGCAACATCTCTTCATCGTAGACGATTTCCATGCCGCGCCCGCCGAGCACATAGGAGGGACGAACCATGAGCGGATAACCGAGGCGATTGGCGATAGCAACGGCTCCGTCCACGTCGGTGGTCATGCTGCCTTCGGCCATCGGGATGCCGAGCTTTTTCATGATGGCGTCGAACTGCTCGCGGTCTTCGGCGAGGTCGATCACTTCCGGAGAAGTGCCGAGAATGTTGACCCCGGCTTCCTGAAGTTCGCGCGCAATATTGAGCGGGGTCTGCCCGCCGAACTGGCAGATCACGCCTCTGGGCTTTTCCTTTTCGTAGATTTGCAGAACATCTTCAACGGTGAGCGGCTCGAAGTAGAGCTTGTCGGAGGTGTCGTAGTCGGTGGAGACAGTTTCGGGGTTGCAGTTGACCATGACCGTTTCGTAATCCATATCGCGCAGGGTGAATGCGGCATGGACGCAGCAATAGTCGAACTCGATCCCCTGCCCGATGCGGTTAGGGCCACCGCCGAGAATCATCACCTTGTTGGGGTTGTCCGAGGCCGGAACCTCGTCGGGCGCGTTGTAGCTGGAATAATAGTACGCCGCATCTTCCACGCCACTGACAGGGACAGCGTGCCAGCCTTCGACCACCCCGGCCTTTGTCCGCTGCTCGCGGATCTCCTTTTCGGGGACGCCGAGGATTTTGGCGAGATAGGCATCGGCGAAACCGTCCTTCTTGGCGGCTTCGAGCAGTTCGTCAGGCACCTTCGCGCCCTTGTATTTGAGCATCTCTTCTTCGCGCTCGACGAGTTCCTTCATTTGTTCGAGGAACCAGGCCTTGATCGCGGTTTTCTCGAATAGTTCTTCGATCGTCGCACCCTTGCGCAGCGCCTCGTAGAGGATGAACTGGCGATCACTGGTCGGGAAGGAAAGCCGCGCCATGAGTTCTTCGAGCGGCATTGAATTAAAGTTCTTCACGAAGCCCAGGCCGTAGCGGCCGTTTTCCAGCCCCCGGATCGATTTCTGCATCGACTCCTTATAGTTCTTTCCGATGCTCATCACTTCGCCGACGGCGCGCATCTGCGTACCGAGCTTATCTTCGATGCCTTTGAATTTTTCAAAGGCCCATCGGGCGAATTTAATGACAACGTAGTCGCCGGACGGCGTGTACTTTTCGAGCGTTCCATCGCGCCAGTATGGAATCTCCTTCATGGTCATGCCGCCCGCGAGCTTGGCGGAAACCAGCGCGATCGGAAAGCCGGTCGCCTTCGAGGCCAGCGCGGAGGAGCGCGAGGTGCGCGGGTTGATTTCAATCACGATGACGCGGTCGCTGACGGGATCGTGCGCAAACTGCACGTTGGTTCCGCCGATCACTTGAATGGCTTCGACGATGTCGTAGGAGGCTTTCTGCAAACGGTCCTGCAACTCCTGGCTGATGGTGAGCATGGGCGCGGAGCAGAAGGAGTCGCCGGTATGCACGCCCATGGGATCGATGTTCTCGATGAAGCAGACCGTGATGAGGTTGTTGTCAGCATCGCGCACGACTTCGAGCTCAAGTTCTTCCCAACCCAGCACGCATTCCTCGATCAGGATTTGGCCGATAAGGCTGGCGGTGATTCCGCGGGCGCCGATCGTGCGTAACTCCTCCACATTATAGACAATGCCTCCACCGGTGCCGCCCATGGTGTACGCGGGGCGGATTACAACGGGATAGCCCAGGTCGTCCGCAATTTTTTCGGCATCTTCGACGCTGTAGACGGCGGTACTTTTCGCCATTTCGATGCCGAGCTTATCCATCGTCTTCTTAAACTCGATACGATCCTCGCCGCGCTCAATGGCGTCGAGCTTCACGCCGATCACCTCGACGCCGTATTTTTCAAGTATCCCGTGCTTGGAAAGATCGAGGGAAAGGTTGAGGGCAGTCTGTCCGCCAAGGTTTGGCAGAAGCGCATCCGGGCGTTCCTTGGCAATGATCCGCTCGATGGTTTCGAGGTTGAGCGGCTCGATATAGGTGACGTCCGCCATGCCGGGATCGGTCATGATGGTGGCGGGGTTGGAGTTGACCAGTACGATCCGGTAGCCCAGCTCGCGAAGCGCTTTGCACGCCTGTGTTCCGGAATAGTCGAACTCGCAGGCCTGCCCGATAATGATGGGGCCGGAACCGATGATCAGGACGGTGTTGATATCGCTAATTTTTGGCATGGCAGTTCTCCCTTATGGTTTTTATTAAATCCTAAATACGAATCCCTAAATCCTAAATAAATCCCCAAACTCAAATTTTAAAAGTCAAAACCACTGGCACGCTTCGTCATCCTCCCGTTTTGTGTTTTGGGTTTCCGGTTTCGGTCATTGTTTAGGATTTAGATATTGGGGTTTAGATATTCTTCGTTCTACGTCAAGAACAGGTTGTGGCTCGCGAAATCGGCATCGCTGGTGACATTGACCCCGAGGCGTCGCAAGCCCACTTCATCCCCCGGCGAAGGAATGTGCGACAGATGCACTTCGCAGCCACGCAGTTCGGGCAATTTTTCCATGGCCATCTCGGCAGCGGGATTCACGGCGGCGCTGACGCTGAGCGCAATGAGGGTTTCCTCCAGATCGAGGCTCGGCGATTTTCCGTTCAGCAAATCCTGTTTGAGCCGCCGGATCGATTCAATCACGTTGGGGCCGAGCAGGTTCATTTCATCGGGCAATTCAGCCAGCGTTTTAATGGCATTGAGCAACATGGAGGAAGCGGCGTGCATCAGGGGGGAGTTGCAGCCTGTAATCATGCGTCCATCGGGAAGCATCAGGGCGGCCCCGCAGAAAATGCTATCGCGCCCTTTCTCATTTTGCTGTGCCTTCTCGGCCGCCTTGCGTGCAGGGCCAACCACCGCGCGTGCTTCAGGCTCCACACCGACCTCCTTGAGCAACAGTTCGACGCGCTCCACGGTTTTTCGGTCGGCGCTTCCGAGGGCGTATTCGCAACGATAGCGAAAATAGCGGCGGATAATTTCCTGGATGGACGCTTCCTGTACGGCTTCGTCGTCGACAATTGCGAAGCCCGCGCGATTGACGCCCATATCGGTGGGCGACTGATAGATCGACTCCGCACCGGTGACCCGTTCAAGAATTCGTTTGAGAACCGGGAAAATCTCCACATCGCGGTTATAATTGACGGACTGCTCTCCGTGCGCCACGAGGTGGAAGGAGTCGAGCATATTAAAATCGCCGAGGTCCGCCGTGGCGGCTTCGTAGGCAATGTTGACCGGGTGCTTGAGCGGCAGGTTCCAGATCGGGAAGGTCTCGAACTTGGAATAGCCCGAGGCAAGGCCTCGCTTGTGGTCGTGGTAGAGCTGGCTGAGGCAGGTTCCCATTTTGCCGCTACCCGGCCCCGGGGCGGACACGACGACAATCGGCTTGGTGGTTTCAATATAGGGGTTTGCTCCATAGCCCTCATCGCTGGCAATCACATCGACATCCGTGGGATAGCCCTTCGTTGCCCGGTGGATATAGGTGCGCACATCGCGACGCTCCAGCCGGTTTTTAAACTGGATGGCCGCGGGCTGTTCGTTAAAACGGGTAATCACCACACCCGCCACCGAAAGCCCCCACTCGCGCAGGTCGTCGATCAGGCGGAGCATGTCGGAATCGTAGGTGATACCGAAATCGGCACGGACTTTCTTGCGTTCAATATCACCAGCATAGATGCAGAGAATGATTTCCGCGCGGTCGCGCAAGCGCTGGAGCAGACGGATTTTTACATTCGGGTCGAAGCCCGGGAGAATACGCGAGGCGTGGTAATCGAAAACCAGCTTTCCGCCGAATTCGAGGTAGAGTTTATTCTGGAACTTTTCAGCACGCTTAACGATGTATTCACTCTGTTCGTCCAAATAGCGGTCGTTGTCGAATCCAATTTTGTTCATCCCAGTAGCATCCCCCTGTCAGTCCCCTGCATACATACGCCACGCGCGTGTCGGAGGAGGAGGATTCTATATGCCTACAAAGAAACCGCAATTAAAACCAGCCGGAAATTGGAGTTGGGTAGTCGCGCAAGCGATATCACTCCTTTGGCCAGCCACTCAAATCTGGGCGGTTCTTTTCATCATCATTCAGGTTGTCAGGGGATTCGCATCCGGCGCAAAGCCTGCCAAGAAACCAGAAGTTGCTACCCAAGCCCGCAAAAGCCGTTAGCATTGATCAAATGAATGAAGCCATCGCCAAAGGGGCGGTATCATAATGGTCGGGATTGATACGAACGTGCTTGTGCGTCACATGGTACAGGATGATACGAAGCACATGATGTGGCTTGGAACGCGCTGTCGGACTATCAGGACGGGAAAGCGGATTTCGCGGACAGCATCATCACCCGCCTCAACCGCATACGCGGGTGCGACACCACCTACACATTCAACAAACAAGCCGCGCACCTCTCCGGCTTCACTCTACTCGGAAAATAGACGAAGCCCCCTTTTTTATCTGCGCGGCAGGTCTTCCGGGCCTTTGGTGGGGAGGTCGGATTCGCCCATCAGGAATAAATCCACGTTGCGGGCGGCTTCGCGGCCTTCGGAGATGGCCCAGACAATCAGGGACTGGCCACGGCGGCAGTCGCCGGCGGCGAATACATTTTTAATATTGGTCTGGTGATTGTCGCCCGTTTTAATGTTGCCGCGTTCATCGAGTTCAATGCCAAGGTTGCGAATGACGTTGTCGCGCTCGGGTCCGGTAAAACCAAGGGCAAGCAGGACGAGGTCGGCCTTCCACTCCTTTTCGGTTCCGGGAACTTCTTCCATGTTGGAGTTGCCCGTCTGGCGCTCGCGGGTGAATTCGACATTGACGGAGGTTACGCTGACCACATGTCCGACCTGCCCGCGGAAATCCTTGGTGAGCAACGCATAATTGCGCGGATCCTGCCCGGCCTCGCGGTGCGAGGAGCTGCTGCGCAGCTTCATTGGCCAGTAGGGCCAGGGCTGGTGCGACGGACGGTAGAGTGGTGGCTGGGGGAACAACTCGAAGTTGACGACCGACTTGCACCCTTGGCGAATGGCGGTACCGACACAATCGGAACCCGTATCGCCGCCACCGATGACGACCACGTTCTTGTCTTTGGCCGAGATTTTTTCCTCCACGTCATCGCCCGCAACAAGCTTGTTTTGCTGTGGCAGGAAGTCCATTGCAAAATGGATGCCTTCGAGGTCTCTTCCAAGGATTTGGAGATCGCGCCCTTCGGTGGAACCGCAACAGAGGACCACTGCATCGAATACCGTCAGTTCTTCCACGGACACATTGGTTCCGATGGCGGCATTGGTGCGGAAATCGATGCCTTCTTCGGTCAGGATTTCAAGGCGGCGGTCGATAATGGATTTTTCGAGCTTGAAGTCTGGAATGCCGTAGCGCATCAGCCCGCCAATACGGTTGGCGCGTTCAAAGACCGTTACGGTGTGGCCGGCACGGTTTAATTGGTCGGCCGCCGCCATCCCGGATGGACCGGATCCAATGATGGCAACGCTTTTGCCGGTACGGCTTTCGGGTGGCTCCGAAACAACCCACCCCTCCTTGAAGGCATGTTCGATGATGCTCTTCTCGACATTCTCGATTGTTACCGCCGGTTCGTTGATTCCGAGCACACAAGCCTCTTCGCAGGGTGCGGGGCAAATACGTCCGGTAAATTCCGGAAAGTTGTTGGTGGCGGACAGAATCTCCCACGCTTTCTTCCATTGGCCCTTGTAGGCCAGGTCGTTCCACTCCGGAATAATGTTCCCGAGCGGGCAGCCAATGTGGCAGAATGGGATGCCGCAGTTCATGCAGCGCGCGGCCTGCCGCTGAAGTTTCGCATCGGGAAACGGTTCATAGACCTCCTCGAAGTCCGTGATACGTTCTTCGACGGGCCGTTCCACCGGGGTCTGCCGCTTAAATTCCTTAAATCCTGTTGGTTTTCCCATGGTGCTCTCCTTCGGAGAAAGGCTTGAGACCTGAGGCTGGAGACTTGAGGAGTCCGGCTCGGGGTCAAAACCTGCTCACTTTTTCAATGCTTTAATTAGTCCGTTTAGCACGCGCGAAGCTTCGTCCGCGCAATCTGTTAAATCTGTTTCAGTATCCAAAAACCCGAGCTTTACAGCGAGGGAGATCTGGTATTCCAATTCCTTCAATGATCCGTAGGCTATCGATAGAAAATGCAGGTATTCCTTCTCGGAAGACCTCCCGCACCCCTCGGCAATATTCGAAGGAACCGATACCGCGGCTCTTCGCATTTGAGAAACCAATCCAAAGAGTTCTTCTTTGGGGAAAGACCGCGTCTCACCATAAATTTTAACTGCCAGCCTATC
>DAOUQA010000259.1 GCA_030625905.1 Kiritimatiellales bacterium
ACACCGTTGATTGACCGTTCAACGATCAGTAAACCATTTGGCTACACCGCGCCGGTGAAAGGGGAGGCGGAATAATGGCTGCACAGAAAATCAATATTCCAAAGCTCGGAATCTTCCTCGGCGGTATTGCGGCCTTGGCGGCCGGCCTGCTGGCCTGGGTCTCGACCGCAACCGCAGAAGCCATTCAGGCGAACCTCCAGAAAAAAACCAGCACTGCGCTGGAGCAGGTGCTACCCGCATTCGACGGCATCGGTACCACCATTATCAACTCCGCAGAGGGCTGGCCCATCAAATTCTATATTGCGAAGAAGGGAGAAAAGATCATCGGCTATGCCGGCGAGGTCATCACTCCCGAGGGCTTTTCCGGCGATCTCACCGTCATGGCCGGACTGAACACCGATGGCTCCATCCGCACCGTGATCGTAACGGCCAACAACGAAACCCCGGGTCTTGGAACCGCCGTCACCGACCGCAAGGTGCAGAAAATCCTCGCCAACCTGCTTAAAGGCAAAAAGCTCGAGGCCGGGTTGCCGCCCAACGCCTACCTCGACTGGTACGGCGGAAAGAAATCGGGTAGCAACCGCTGGCCCATCGTCAAGGATGGCGAAGCCATCAACGGCAAGACCGGGGCAACCATCACCAGCCGCGCCGTCAATGGCGCCATCTTCGCCATCGGCAAAACCTGCCTTGACCATCTGGAACAACTTTCAAAAGGAACAGAATAATGAGCGCAATGAAGGAATTTAGCAAAGGCCTCTGGAAAGAGAACCCCGTATTGGTGCTGCTGCTCGGTATGTGCCCGACGCTGGCGGTAACGTCGAGCGCCACAAACGGCCTCGGCATGGGGATTGCCACCCTGTTTGTGCTTATCGGCAGTAACGTGGTGATCTCGGCCATCCGCAACGTGGTGCCGAAAAAAATCCGCATCCCCGTTTACATTGTCGTGATCGCCACCTTCGTTACCGTGATCGATCTCACGATGCAGGCCTATGCGCCGACCGCACTCTATGACGCGCTCGGCATCTTCATCCCGCTGATTGTCGTCAACTGCATCGTACTCGGCCGCGCCGAGGCCTTTGCCTCCAAGAACGGCATCGGCAAATCGATTCTCGATGCGCTCGGCATGGGGCTGGGCTTCACCCTCGCGCTCGTCGCCCTGGGCGGAACCCGCGAGTTCCTCGCCAGCGGATCGCTCTTCGAAGTCAAACTCATCTCCGGCTGGAGCACCGACTTTATGCTGATGACCTCGCCGCCCGGCGCCTTCATCATTCTCGGCCTCTTCCTCGCCGGCATGAACGCCATGAACATGCGCAAGGCCAAGGCCGCAGGAAAATCCTACAAAGCCCAAAACCTCAGTTGCAGCAGCTGCAATATTTGCGACATGGGTGAAAAGTAGAACCCTTGAGCCGCTTGCAAAACCCCTCAAAGGTGTAGTACGCGCTTCCCGTCTGCGGGAGCGCGTTTTCCATGAAACATGTGTTCTGTCCGAACGATGCGTGCTCCATCGGAATGGAAGCGCGTGCTACACCGTTGCGGGTTTGGTCGAGGTTTTGCAAGTGACGCCCTTGGCTTTGGCTTCCAATGTTTGGAAATATCTTTCCGGGGTTGGGCTTGCTGGAAAGCCGGAGGGTCATTACTCTTTTTCCGTACATCGTCGCATCGGTGTGAAGGGGTAGGGGGATGACGAACCAAAATCCAGAACAGAAAGCCCGTGACGACATTGATCGCATGTTGGTTGATGCGGGTTGGCATATTCAGGATTTCAAGGAATTGGATCTTTCGGCGGGACAGGGAATCGCCGTTCGGGAAGTTACCTTGAAGTCGGGGCGTTGCGACTATCTCTTGCTGGTGGATCGCAAGCCGACTGGGGTTATCGAGGCCAAGAAGGTTGGAACCACGCTTTCGACCGTGGCCGAACAGTCCGGGCGATATGGGGGAAACCTCCCCGATTTCTTTGATGTCGATGGGCCGCTACCTTTCTACTACGAATCAACGGGCGTGGAGACCTTCTTTCGGGATGAACGCGATCCCGAACCCCGTTCGCGTCAGCTCTTCTCTTTTCATCGTCCAGAAACGCTGGCGGACTGGCTGAAAAAGGACGATACGCTTCGTGGACGGTTGGCGGAGATGGCGGATGCCCACCCTCTGGCAACGGAGGGGCTGCGCATTTGCCAGATTGAAGCTATCACAAATTTGGATCAGTCCTTTGCCGAAGCCCATTCCCGGGCGCTGATCCAAATGGCAACCGGCGCGGGAAAAACCTACACCGCATGTGCGTTCATTTATCGCCTGATCCGCTTTGCGGGGGCAAAGCGTGTTCTTTTCCTCGTTGACCGCTCAAACCTCGGGCGGCAGGCAAAAGGCGAGTTCGACCAGTTTGTTATGCCCGACACGGGACGCAAATTCACCGAGGAGTACAACGTACAGCACCTTACCTCCAACCAGCTCGACTCTGTTTCCCGCGTAACCATCTGCACCATCCAGCGGCTCTACTCCATGCTGCGCGGCGAAGAGCTCGACGAAGACATCGACGAAAAATCCGGCTTTGAGATTTCTCAGGCTGACGACCGCCCCAAAGACGTTGCCTACAACCCCGCCATTCCGCTC
>DAOUQA010000085.1 GCA_030625905.1 Kiritimatiellales bacterium
CTCGGAATTGAGCTGCAGGTATTGCCCGCCGACATTCCGGTTGTTGGCCTGCACGGCCGTGACCACATCATCGACCGCGAGGTTGTACTGGTGCAGCAGATAGGGATCGAGCTGGATCTGGTATTGCAGCACATGGCCGCCCGCACTCAGGATATCCGTCACGCCCGGGACGGTCTGAAGTTGCCGCTTCACAACCCAGTCATTGACATCGCGCAGATAGGTCAGCCTATCTAGGCCACCGGTATCGGCCCCCTCCTCCAGCTCAAGGTAGTAGAGGAAGATTTGCCCCAGCCCGGTCGAGATCGGCCCCAGCGTCGGCGGCTCGGGAAGCTCCGGCAGGTCGGTCATCGCCGCGTTCAAGCGCTCCGAAACCAGCTGCCGCGCGAAATAGATATCGGTATCATCGGTAAAATAGACATAGACCACCGCCATGCCGAAGGCTGAGGTCGACTTGATTTGCGTGACATTGGGCAGCCCATTCATCGCCGTTTCAATCGGATAAGTGATTAGCTGCTCCACCTCTTCCGGTGCCATGCCGTTCGGCTCCGCAAAGATCGGAACCATGATCGGCGAAATATCCGGAAACGCCTCCACATCGAGCTTGCGGTATTCAACCACCCCAAGCCCAACCACGCCAAGCAGCGCCAGCAGCACCAGCCCGCGGTTTTTCAAAACAGAATTTATTAGCTTTTCAATCATTTCCCGACTCCTCCTTTGTTACATCCAAACTGACGGCCGTCAGTTTGGATGTAACACCCTAGTGACCGTGCCCGGCATGGGGATCCATACCGCTGGTGACCCTCTGCGCCTTCAGCGAGAAGGCCCCGGAGGCGACATACTGATTGCCAGCGTGAAGCCCTCGCTTGATTTCAACGTTGTGTTCATCGGCCAGGCCAAGCTCAACAACCGAGGTCTGGAAATCGTGTTCGCCGGGAATAAACACCACCGTCTCGCCTTCCAAAGTCTGGACGGCTTCGCGCGGGACGATCACGGCCGCTTCGACGGTTTCAACCTCGATCCGCGCGCGGACGAATGCGCCCGGTGTGAAATCCTCGTCCGCCGCTTCGAGCACGCAGCGTGCGGTGAAGGTGCGGGTTTCAGGCGAGACGATCGGGCTGATATACCTGATCGTTCCACGCGCCGTGTGGCCGTCGTGCGCGACAAACTCGACCGGCATGCCCTTGCGCATGAAATGCTGATATTTCGGAAAGATGCTGATGTCTGCCCATACGCTGGAAAGATCGGCGACCTCGAAGAGCACCTCGTCTTCTCCCGCGGTTTCGCCGACCGCTAGGTCTTTCGAAATAATGACTCCGTCAAGCGGCACGGCGACGGTGTAGACCGCCATGGTTTCACGGTTTTCAAGCGAGGCCAGCACATCGCCCTTGCGCACAACGTCGCCAATCTCGGCGAATACTTGCCGGACGATGCTTGCATAGCGCGGCGACACGGCAGCCGTGTGGTCGCGGTTCAGCTTGATCTCGGCAGGGAAAACCACCCTCTTGGCAATAGTTCCACCTTCGGCTTCATGGATCTGGATCCCCACCTTCTCCATCATCTCCACAGAAAGCGCCACGCCTTCAGCCTCGCCGTGATCATGATCGCAACCGGCATGTGGGGCAGGCATCTCTGCCTGCCCATCGGTAGAATGGTCATGCCCGACGTGCGATTGAGCAGGCAAGGATGCCTGCTCCACATGGTCGTGGTCGCAATCAACGTGTTCGTCGTGCGCCGACTCATCGTTTCCCTGTTCCGGGGCGGTGGTATTTTCAAGCCCCGCGTTCAGTGCCTGCAAGCCAGGAAGTGTGAAAGGAGGTGTTTTCCCGGCCGCTTTTGCAATGCATGATGGGCAACTGCACCCGGCCTCCGTACCATCATTAGTTTGCCCAAACGCATGGATAGCGACGAGCAAGCCGCCCCATATTACGAGTAGTTTTTTCATCGTTAAATTCCCTCTGCTTTCAATTTTATAATTTCGATCCGTGCCAGATGCGCTTCTTTCAGCGCCTCGATATGGCTTATGCGGATATCGGCCAAGTGCTGTTGTGCGGCAATTAGTTCCAACCAGGAAAAGCGGCCGGACTCATACCCTACCCGACTTAGCTCGTAGGCTTGCTCCGCTTTCGGAATCAGTTTTTCCTGTCCCATTTCCGCCTGCGCCTTGGCTCCCGTATACAGGGCCAATGCCCCCGCCAGTTCAGCTTGCAACCGGCGGCGCGCATCATCGCCCTCGACCAGCACGGCATCGGCGCGCAACAGGCCCGCCGCATACTCGGCACGACCGCGCTGGTTGAAGCTTAGGGGCATCGACGCGGAAAAGACGAACGTATTGATGTCGCCCGCTGCCTCGTATCTATAGCCGGCTCCCAGCGAAATATTGGAAATATCCTGCGCCTTGGCCTGTAACGCTTCAGCCCGGGCTTTTTCGGACTCGGCATTCAGACGCTGGAGTGTTGGATGGGAGTCACCCAGCGCAAGGGCACCGAAGTTTTCGAGTTCGTAGTAGAGGGCGGTCGGCTTCGGCAAATCCTTCACCGAAAATCCAATCAATGAGGACAGCATTTCCTGGGCAGCCACCAGCTCGCCAAGACAGCAGGTCTGGGAAAACAGAATTTTTTCCAGTTCAAGTTCCGCTTGCACCACCTCCAGCTCCGAACCGCCGCCCGCTTTGTGTCGCCTTTTCGCGACCTCGACAAAGGCCCGGCCCAGCTCTTCCTGCTCCACCTGAACCTTCCCGTTCTCCTGCAAGAAAACAACTTCAAGAAAGGCCTGCCGCACTGCGGCAGCCAATTCCAGCTCTTTTTCAAGTACGGCTTGGCTGGCAACGCCGACAGATTTGAGCGCGACCGCCCGGTCCTTCTTCCGCTTGCCGCCAAGCTGGAACTCCTGCATCAGGCCAAGGGTGTATTCGCCCTCGCTAAACAGATCGTTATCCCAGCCCACTCCCTCGGCCTCGAATTGCACCGCCGGGTTTTCCCACAAACCCGCGGCCCCGATGCCTTTTTCTGCGGCCTGCATATGCATGCGGGCAGCACGCAGCTCGGGCGAGGTGGTTCGGGCAAGCTCCAGCGCTTGCTCCAGAGAGAGGGTTCCGCGATCTTGGATCGCGGCTACATGTAGGGCTACATGTAGGGCGGGGTCCGAGACCCCGCCAGCAGCTACAGCTACGCTGCATAGCAACAAAATGTATTTGGTCATTAAATTCTCCTGATTTGATTTTCCAAACATGGAAACACGATGGAACATCGTGTGTAGGTAAATACGACGGAACGTCGAATTTACAATCAAATCAGAAGCTGAACGGTCTGAAGGGAGGCGAGGATGCCGGAGACCCGGGGGATGGTTTTGTTTAAAGCAGGGTGAATTTCCGGCAGGACATAAAGCACATCCGGAATGACGGGTTGCACGATGGTCTCGGAAACAGGTGTTAGATCGAGCTGGATTTCGATGTCGTCCGAACACGGCTGGTGGTCGCATGAATGGCATTCGCACGGCTCGGCCGCAAGCGCGCATTGCCCCGCGTCCGCATCGTGCCCATGGTCATGATGCACGGCGGCATGGCCGCAGGGCAACATTGCCGCCAACAGCGCAACCACCACCAAGATGTGTTTAAATGGTCTCATTTCTTAATTTTCGGGATTCCAAGATCCCTGCAAATCTTGTTCGCCAAGAGGTCTTTCACGAAGCGTGACTTTTAGGCTTTCCAGCAACCAATGGGTATTCCACAAAGACCCGTTTAAACGCGAAAGGTTCAATTAAACCCCCCGGTGTCCACAGGATGGTTTAATTGGCAGCCTACTCCTCGACAACAGAGAAGTCGTCTTTGCCAACACCACACTCGGGGCATTCCCAATCGTCGGGAATATCTTCGAATTTGGTGCCGGGGGCAATTCCGCTATCGGGATCACCGGTTTCCGGATCATAGATCCAGCCGCATACATCGCAGATATATTTTTTCATGTACTATACTCCGTTGGTTTAAAACGAGGTATCATTCCCCGCTTTGGCTTTTGCCGCAAGGCCTTTTTTGTGCCGAATCCGGTGTCGGGGGCTAGAAATCCAGTGAGACGGCGGCGTACAGCCGGGCGGTTCGCGGATAGTCCGTTCCATCGTAGGATACCGTGTCGTCAATGGAGATGGCTCCGCCGAGATCGACCGACAGCGCCCAGAGGTTCAAGCCAACGCCGCCGGTAAGCACCCAGCCAAAATCCGATTCGGCCAGGTTCTTAAAGGTTCCCAGCCGCAAAGCGATGAGCGACAGATCCAATTCGGTTCCGAAGGAGAGGCGTTGCACGTCGTAGCTGTTAAGCAACGTGCCGGTTTCAAGCAACTCGAGATCCGATGCCAGCATGAGACGCTTGAAAGGGAACCAAGCCCCGCCGAGCGTGACCTGCGGATCGAGCACCACATCCGGCACGCGGACCACCTGGTTTATCCCATTGAGAAGCACGCTTTGGTCATAGCCATCGAAACGCGGGCTGTTCAGGTTGTGCCCGACGAGCGCAAACTGGAATTTCGGGATTCGATACATCGCGGCAAGGTCGAGTCCCAGCGCTACACTGTCGTTGGAGGAATCCAGCGAATCCTGGAGGATTTCGGTGTTGTCGTCGTTGAATGCCCACACCTGGGTTCCGTAGACCCGCCCAAACAGGGCCTTGGCCGTTACCCCCAGCGAGAGATTGTCGTTCACGGCATATCCATAGCTGATCGGCACCTCTACCGCAAGAAAACCGCGACCGGTAATGGAGGTCTGGTTGTCCTCGATTGAATTTCCTGCGCCGGAGGCTACGATGATTTCAGCTAAAGCATCCATCGCCCCCTTGATCTTGTCGGCATCCAGTTCGTTCTGTTCAATCAGCTCGACTGTCTTGTAGTCAATATACGCCAACACATCATCATTGGCTGTAGAGCCTCCAAAGGCATCTCTCAGCTTCTGAATACTTTCACTATTTAAAATCTGGGGATCGTACCCAGTCGGGTCGAATCCGTCATCAGCTATCGCCTGCCGCAGGTCATCCGCGATTTGGTCCACACCGGCCAGCAGGCCGAGATTGATCAAATCGAGATTATTGATCCATCCACCAACCTGGCCAAACGAACGAATGCCGACCCCGAAATGCCCGACCTGCATCATGGTCCCTGCGGTGGCACTGACCGCGATCGTATCTTTATCACTCACATTACCCAGAGTTCCGGCCAGTTCGATCAGGTCGGCGATATTCCCTGGGTTCTGCAGCTGCGGAGATTGAAAACGGGAAAAGTCGATATCGGCTAAAACCTGTAGGTAATCTCCCAGCTCGCCGGTCAGCGTTGCTCCCGCACCAAAATTGACCAGATTCCATCCGAATGTCTGCTCGCCAAGCCCGTTGTTATCGACATTGCCTTCCGACGTCCTCGCCATAAAGCCGAGCGCGGCGGGATTAATCAAACCGGCCGCCGCATCGTCGACAGATGCGGAAATGGCTCCGCCGAGACTCATCCCCCGCGTATCCGTGAAAGTAACGTTTTCAATGGCCGCCTCCGCGCTAGCACATAAAACGAAACTCGACACAACACCCCGTAAAACCCGGTTCAACCTAGATCCATGTCCCACTGAGTTCTCCTTTTCCTATCCACTCAACCCATACAGGTATTTACTTAGCAGATTATCCCAATGGGGAATAGCAAAAACCCAATCCCATAAAGAAGCGCCGCGCAGAAATAGGAATAGGTATGCCGCCTGCATCGTCGATCAGCCCGGTTGCGGAACATCCAGCTTCCGCGCACGAATGAAAGCCTCCACCTCGCTGATCCGGCCGAATCCGAGCATTTTCCCCGCGATTTCCTTCGCCTCTTCGAGCGTGTAGGCCTGCACCAATCGCTGGATGGTGGGCGCATGGATGATATCAATGCTGAACTTCTTCAGCCCAATGCCCACCAGGAATGGAACCATCCGCAGGTCGGCGGAAAGGTCGCCGCAGATGGAGATATCCTTTCCGTGCGACAGGGCCGCTACCACAATCCGGTTGACCGCACGCAAAACCGCAGGATGGTGCGCCAGATAGAGGTTGGAAACCTGCTCGTTGGTCCGGTCGACTGCCAGCATATACTGGATCAGGTCGTTGGAGCCGATCGAAAGAAAATCGGCCTCCTGCGCCAGATCGTCCGCCACCTCGACCGCAGCGGGAAGCTCCATCATCACACCCAGTTGGGTTTCGTGGTTGAAGGGAATCCCCTCCGCCTCCAGCCCGGCCATGCACTCATGGACAATGGCCCGAGCCTCTTCGAAATCATCCACCGAAGCGATGAGCGGGAACATGATTCGTGTATTGCCCCCGGCACCGGCTCGCAGGAAGGCGCGCAACTGCTGGCAGAAAATATCCTTGTTCTGCAGCGAAAACCGGATGGCGCGCATCCCGAGGAACGGGTTGGCCTCGTTCACGTTGGAGTAGTACGAAAGCATCTTGTCGCCCCCAATATCCAGGGTTCGGAAGGTAACGGGTTTCCCCTTCATCTGGTCGACAAGTTTTTTGTAGATCACGAACTGCTCTTCCTCAGTCGGGAAGTCGTTGCGCACGATGAACGGGAATTCGGAACGATAAAGCCCGACGCCCTCGGCCTTGAACTTTCGGGCGGGCTTCAAATCGCTGAGCAAATTAATATTGGCATGGATTTGCACGCGCGCGCCGCATTTCGTCAGCGTCTTCGACTTGACGGCGGATGCATTGTGCAAGGCCTTCCACGCATCATCCAGCTCGTGGTATTTCTCATAGACCTCGTCGCTTGGCCGCAGATAGATGATCCCTTGCCCGGCATCCATGAAAAGCTCTTCGCCGTTCGCAATGCCATCGGCCAGATCGCGACTGACCGCCACCATCGGAATGCCCAGCGAGCGGCAGATAATCGCGTTGTGTGATGTCACCCCGCTACTGACAATGAAGCCCTCCACGTTTTCGGCGGCGAGTTTCAGGATATCGGACGGCAACAGCTCATGGGCAATGATGACCTGTCCGCGGTAGTCGCACTCGCTCGCCTTCTGGTCGAGCAGGTTTCGGGTAAGGCGATTACCCAAATCCTTCACATCGAGCACCTTTTCACGGATCAGCGGCATTTTGCTGCTGGAAAACACCTCGACATGCTCGTTCACCACCAATGAGATCGCCTTGACCGCCGGCGTTCCGGACTGGATAAGGCCAGCAATGCGCCCCGCAAACTGCTCGTCCTCGAGAATCAACAGATGGGCACTGAAGATAAGTACAGCGACATCGGCCAGTTCCTCCCCGGTCTGGCGTTGCAGCTTGTCGATTTGCTTTGCCGTTTTTTCGACGGCTTTTTCAAAGTCCTGGGGGGAGTGCGGCTCGGCCGCCGGATCGGGAAGGAGGCAGCTGTCGTGCTGCTCCGAACCCAGCGTCAATGCACGGCCGCGCGCCGTCCCCGGACTGGCCGAACGCCCGCGGATAATGCTTTCCTTCGCGACCTTTTTCACCGGAGCCACTTCCGGGATTTCGGCCTTCTCGCGTGCCTCGCCCAGTAGCTGCACGTTTTCGATCATCGTCGCCAGCTGCGCGGCAATGGCCCGTAACACCTTGATGTCGTTGGGCGTAAAATAGTCGGCCTCCTTGGCCTGCACCACCAGTGCACCGATGCGCCGCAGCCCGCGCAGGATTGGTACAGCCAGAAAGGCCTTGTATTTCTCCTCCTCGATCCCCGGAAAATGCTTGTACGATGTATTTTGCGAAGCCTGCCCGGCACAGACCGGTCGCAGGTCGCGAACCGCGCTTCCGGTGATCCCCTCGCCCAGCTTCAACTTGACCTCGCCGACCGCCTCTTTGGCCAGTCCCTGCGTGGCGCGAAGCGTCAGTTCCCTTTCGTCCTCGCCGTAGATATAGATCGAACAGACATCGGCCCGCATGTGCTTGGCCACGGAAGCAACCGCGCTTTGCAGAAGCTCTTTCCTGTTCTTTCCCACTTCGGCCAGCGATATCAACTCGGCGATATCGCACACCAGATCTATGTTTCGCTTTTTCATGACATTAAAACCAACTCAGAAGGAGGCAACATAGCGGTTAAGGGATCGAGTGTCAAAAACCAGAGATAGTCCAATTTCCTCATCGACCTTGCAAACGGGCTACCCTACTATTTTCGTCAATTAGGAAGCTGGAATTTCATGAACACACCGACCGCAGAAAAGTTGCTCGAAATCTACCGCCCCATGGTTGCTTCGCGCTACACCGACCATCTGCAATCCGCCGCCGCCCAGCGCGGCGAGGTTTTCTTCTACGTCCCATCCTCCGGCCACGAAGCCTCCGCCGCGTTGGCTCCACATCTCATCGACACCGACTGGCTGCACTTGCACTATCGCGACCGCGCCCTCGCCTATGCCCGCGGCGTCTCCTATGAAACCGTCTTCTACGGCCTCTTCGGCAGAGCCGAGTCCTGCTCTGCCGGACGCCGCATGCCCGCCTTCCTAAGCGATCCTTCGCTGAACATCATGAGTACCCCGACGCTCGTCGGCGGCAACGTGCTCCAGGCCGTCGGTGCTGCCTCGGCCATTAAAAACGATAAGGACAACCCCTTCGTGCTCGTTTCCGTCGGCGACGGCGCCACCCAGCAGGGCGACTTCTACGAAGCCGTTGCCGAAGCCGTCCGCTCCAGCCTGCCCGTGCTCTTCCTCATCGAGGACAACCGCTTTGCCCTTTCCACCCCCACCAAGGGCAACACCTTCTACTCCCTGCCCGACAGCGAACCCGATACCTTCTACGGACTGCCCATCCACCGCGTCGATGGATCCGACACCGTCTCTACCTTTGGTAAATTCGAAGAGGTCGTTTCATGCCTTCGGGAAACCCGCAACCCGCAAATCGTCCTCTTCAATGTCGAACGGCTCGAAAGCCACACCAACGCCGACGACCAATCCGTCTACCGCTCCGAGGCCGAACTCCAGCACGCGATGGAAAGCGCCGATCCCTGCGCCAAGCTGCGCGACTTCCTGCTTTCAAACGGGGTTTCCGAAACGCAGATCAAGGCCATCGAAGACGAGGTCAAGGAAGAGATCGACGCCGCATTCCATGTTGCGCGCAAGGGCACCACGCCCACGGCCAACCTAACAGCCAAAAAACCGCTTCCCGAACCCCGCGAAGAATATCTTGGAGCCAAGGACAACCGCGAACTCAGCATGCTCGAAGCCATGCGCGAAACCTTCAAGGCGCGGCTTTCCATGGATCGAAAAACCACGCTGCTCGGGCAGGATATTGAAGACCCCAAAGGCGATGTCTTCGGCCTGACGCGCGGGCTGAGCCAAGCCTTTCCGGAGCAGGTCAACAACGCCCCGCTGGCGGAAAACACCATTCTCGGCGTATCCACCGGCCAAGCGCTCGCGGGCGGCCATCCCGTTGCCTTCATGCAGTTTGCCGACTTCCTGCCGGTGGCCTACAACCACATCCTGTCCGAGATCGGCGCAATGCATTGGCGCACCAACGGCCAATGGGAATCGCCCGTGCTCATCATGTCGATCGCCGGCGCCTACCGCCCCGGCCTCGGCCCCTACCACGCCCAGACGATGGAGTCGATCTGCGCGCACGTGCCGGGGGTCGATGTCTTCATGCCATCGACCGCTGCCGATGCCGCCGGCTTGCTCAATGCCATCTTTGAATCCGGTCGTCCATCCGTTTTCTTCTTCCCGAAGAGCTTGATCA
>DAOUQA010000208.1 GCA_030625905.1 Kiritimatiellales bacterium
ACGTCGTCTTCTCCGCCCGCTCATGGGAACCGGTTGGGGACCTGCCGGAAGGGGTGGTCGTATTTATGAAAAATGCGCAGGGTAACTGTGCATTGGCCTGGATGGACCAAGACGGGAATAGTGTTACCGAATCGCAGTATCGAATCATCAAGGCGGCCAAATGCGAGCCTGACACCCCCTCGGTGGATAAGGCACCGGATCATCATGCCCTTACGGCCAAAGGGGTTTCGTTGATTATCAAGGAAAACCGCAATATCCACGGGACGTCCGGTACATTGGGGAGTCGCCATGGCATACGCTACCGGACGTATGAACGGATTAAGCACCACCTCGAACATATTGAAGGCGAGCTGTTCGATACCTCCGAAATCCGCAAGGCTCTGCAACAGCTTTATGAAAACCCGCTGACCGAAAAAGCCAAGACCGTGCTCGGGCAGCATCTCAAGCTCAAGTCTACCGCCCAGGCGGTGGCCGAGGCTATGCAGGCGTTGTATGAGGAAGATGAACTTTGCCCCGAAAAGCACACGGCAGGGAACGGCGAGCCGCAGCTTATATGTTCGTTGGGATTGAGGGGAATGACACCGTAGTACGGGGTAATACGGAGTAGGACGGAGTATTATAAAATAAGATAAAATATTGTAATGCGGGCTCGTTTTTGGTTTATAGGGGTCAACAACACCCGCAGCGCCTCTTCACAATGCGTACCAGTGTGGGTTTTTTATGTCCAGATTAGATCGAGTATACGACAAGCCGCCATTAACCATTGATGAAATGGTTGATCTGCTGGAATCCCGCAACCTGTCGATTCCAGATCGGGATCAGGCCTGCCATTATCTGCGCTATATCAATTACTATCGCCTTTCCGGTTATGGCTATCTGCTCGAAGAGGATCATGTAGACGGAACCCGTAGTCATCGCTTCCGCCAAGGCGCGTCTTTTGATGATCTGCTCTCCCTCTATATTTTTGACCGTCGTTTGCGTTTGCTGGTCATGGACGCGATCGAACGGGTTGAGGTGGCGGTCCGTTCGGTCATGGCCTATGAGCTATCGCACAAATATGGTGACGGGCATTGGATTTTGAACGCGGAGTTATTTAAGACGAGTGACGAGTTTAGTCATAAAGATCTGATTAAAATGATTAAACGGGAGACCTCGTTTACTGCAGAAGAGGGAACCGACCGTCATAAGCGGCGCGAATCCTTTATTAACCACTACTACGCAAACTATGATGACCCCGCGCTTCCGCCATCTTGGATGCTGGTCGAAATCATGACGCTTGGAACCTGGTCGAAAGTGTATGCCAACCTGAAAGTTTCCAAAGATCGGAAAATCATCTCGCGGGTTTTAGACCTTTCGCCCGATATGCTGGAATCATGGCTTCATTCATTAACCTGTTTGCGCAATCTTTGTGCACACCATTCTCCAATCTATGGCCGCAGAATGATGGCGTATCCTCCTCAAACGCGAGCCGGGTGGCCGGAGTTGCCGAGAACGGCTTTTGCTCGTCGCGTCGCCGTGTTGGAATATCTTCTGAAAAAAGTCGCGCCGGGTACGCAGTGGGGAAGGCGGGTAAAAACGCTGATCGAAAGCGAACCGCTGGTCAAACCGGAGCTTCTTGGCATACAGAATCACGACTTTTGGGAATGTGAATTGATCGGATAAGAATATAGCCATGAATAAAAAACAGATAAAAAAACTATTGGAAGCGCACGAGTTCGGGGAGCTGTTCAACCAGCTGGGTTGGGATTGGCCGGAGTCCGATACGCCGTATCCGGCGCAAATCGGAGAAGAGTTGTTTGAGCTGCATCCCATCGCCCGCAAACGCGGTTTTATGGCACTGCATTGCCCCTGCATTCCCGACTCCTCTATTCGCGCAAAAATCGAAAGCAGGGTTTCCAGGGATATTCGGGAACACCTGATCATCTATACCGAGGCCGAAACTAGGAAGCAGCGCTGGCAATGGGTGCGGCGTGTGCCGGGCCAGCCGCTCTCGCGCAAAGAGCATGAGTACCTTCCGAACCAGCCCATGCTGCTGATCGAAAAGATCGGCTATCTTGAGGTCGGTATGGATGAAGAGGAAAATATCGATTTGCTGGATGTCTTCGAAAAGGTTAAATCCGCCTTCGATGTCGACAAGGTCACCAAGAAGTTCTACGACCATTTCAAAAAAGAGCACGATGCCTTTCTCGACTTCATCGACGGCATCACCGATATGGGCGATCAAAACTGGTATGCCTCCGTCATGCTCAACCGCCTCATGTTTATCTACTTTATCCAGAAGAAAGGTTTTCTGGAGGGCGACCGAGACTATCTGCGCAATCGCCTGACCCGTGTGCAGGCGCTGAAGGGCAAAGGCAAGTTCCACACCTTCTACCGCTACTTCATGCTGACGCTCTGCCACGAGGTGCTCGCCAAAAAAGAGCGCACGCTCGACAAAGACCTCGCCGCGCTCATTGGCAACGTCCCTTATCTAAACGGCGGCATCTTCCAGCCCCATGAGCTGGAGCTGGAATATGGCGACGCTATCGATATTCCCGACGAGGCCTTTCAGGAAATCTTCGACTTCTTCGATCAATACGAATGGCACCTCGACAACCGCCCGGCCGCCAACGCCAACGAAATCAATCCCGACGTGCTCGGCTACATCTTCGAAAAATACATCAACCAAAAGCAGATGGGGGCCTACTACACCAAAGAAGACATCACTGAATACATCAGCAAAAACACCATCATTCCCTGCCTGTTCGACAAGGCGCAAAAGGCCTGCAAGATCGCCTTCGAAGGCGAAACCGCCGTCTGGAATCTGCTCAAGGAAGATCCCGACCGCTATATCTATCCCGCCGTCCGCCACGGCATCACCTGTGACGTGCAAAACGACGCGCCGCTCGAAAAGGAAATTCCGTACCCCGTTGAAATCGAGGCCGGACTCGATACCACCAAGCCAAACCTGCTCGAACGGCGCAAGAAATGGAACACGCGCACTCCACCCGAAGCCGGGCTTCCGACGGAGATCTGGCGCGAAACCGTCGCCCGCCGTCAGCGCTACGCCGAGGTACGCGGAAAACTTGAACGCGGCGAAGTCCAGAGCATCAACGACCTCATTACCCTCAATCTCGACATCCGCCAGTTTGCGCAGGATGTGATTGAACGATGCGAAAGCCCCGACCTGCTCAACGCCTTTTGGACAGCGATTGCCGGATATGTTCCAACCTCTGGAAGCAACAAAAAAGCCGTCGCTGCCATCACCGTGCTTGATCCCACCTGTGGCTCCGGCGCATTCCTCTTCGCCGCCCTCAACATTCTCGAACCGCTCTACGAAGCCTGCTTGGAGCGGATGAAAGGATTTTTGGAAGAGTGGGAAAGTAGCGCAACCGTCTCGGTTGCAAATGCAAGCGAGACGCTTGCACTACATTCAAAACACCCCAACTACGCCAAATTCTTCCAATCCATCCGCGACGACATCGGCAAACACCCGTCCCCAAAATATTTCATCTACAAATCCATTATTATCCACAACCTTTACGGCGTGGACATCATGAAAGAGGCCGTCGAAATCTGCAAACTGCGCCTCTTTCTCAAGCTCGTCGCACAGGTCGAAGACGGGAAGACGATTGAACCGCTGCCCGACATCGATTTCAACATCCGCGCCGGAAACACGCTGGTCGGCTTTGCCACCAAGTCCGAGATGGAGCGTACCATGCAGGGCGACCTGCTGGCCTACTCAACCGTACTGCCCGAAATCCTCGAACAGGCCG
>DAOUQA010000011.1 GCA_030625905.1 Kiritimatiellales bacterium
TGATTCGTGATTCGTGATTCGTGATTCGTGATTCGTGATTCGTGATTCGTGATTCGTGATTCGTGATTCGTGGATGATTTTCTCAACTTCCGGCTGGCCAGCAACCTCCAATATCCGAAAAATTCCCGCATCCCGCAATAAATTGAACCGGACTTTAGACTTCCGACGGCGCAAATAACAATCTATCTTTCACTTGTTAGTGTTGGAGGCGTTTCACATACACATGGCAATCGACATACTGGCGGCAATCATCCTGCTGTTTTTCTTTTTGGCGGGCTGGCACAAGGGGTTCCTGCTCTCTTTACTGGGGGTTGTACGCGTGGTGCTCGCCTATGGAGCCGCCTATTTTTCAGGGCGCTACATTGGCTTCTGGCTGGGTGAAGTCGCCCATCGCCCGAGAATCGTCACCATTCCCGTCGTTGCGGGCATGACCTTCATGCTCATCACATTCGTCTTTCACATCGTCATGTCCGACATGCGTACCCGCCAACAGAAAAGGGAAAAAGAAGAGAACCTTCAACCTCCCCTCTTCAGTTGTTTCATCGGCAGCGCAATCAATCTGGCAGGCGGCATCCTTTCGCTGGTACTTCTTTTTTGGATGGCCGACCTGTTCATGGCCGGCGCAACCGGAACCGCCATCCCAGGAGCGGACGAGGCCTATTTCAGCCGTTTTTCCCGGCGCACGGTTTTTGAAGTCGCCCAGTTTATCATCCCCGACAAGGACAACGAATCTCAGGTTTCCGCCATGGCGCACATGATCAGCAACCCGGCGGACGGAATGGCGGCTTTCGAAAGGATCATGTCGGCCGACTCGATCCAACAACTCGCCAACGACCAGCAGTTGCCTGCAGACCTGTTGAGCGGCGATGCCGAGAGGATCCGGCAGAATACTTCGATCCAACAATTATTCAACGACCGCGCCTCCCTTGAGGAATTACGCGATCTCGGCATACTTTCAGGCACCGAAACCAAAGCCGGGTTATGTGAAAAACTGACGGCAGTCGGACGGAACGAAAAAGTCCGGGTCAGCATCGAAAGCCTGAAAGCCAGGGGGTTGCTGAGTGCCGACAAGATCGTGCTCCTTATCCGCGATCCCGAGTTCGACACCCTCCTCGCCGAACTACTCCGGTAGCAGATCCTCCTGCCCTTCCCCGGGCGGAAGAACGCCTTCGGTCACAAGCTGGTCGTCCATCTCCTGCGTCAACGGAATCGGCAACGGCGGCATGCCCGAACGGATCACCTCCATCTGGTAGTCCTGCAGGTTGGCGCGGACTTCCGCGCGGCGCCTCTGCTGCTCTTCCGGCGAGAGCTGCGGCTCCGGCGGACGGGCGGGCGGCTGCTTCGGCGGTTCGTGGCGACGGAAGCCGCCCCCAAACTTGCGCTTCGGCGGCGTGACCTTCTTGGCCGGCACTTTTGCGGGGGCGGGTGCCTTGGAGAGCTCGAAAACCACCGGCTCTCCCTTGCTTTCCAACGTGGCCTGCGAACCGGCAAGATCGATATCGAGCAACTTCAGACCCATGAAGCTTTCGCCCACCATGAGGATAATGCTTTTGGGATCGCCCGGCGCGGCCTTCAGGTTCTGGAACCCCGCGCGGATTTCACCGCTTTCGCTTTCGAGGAGGAAGCACAGGCGCAGCTCTTTGGCGGCGGCCGCCGCTGCGGCGGCCGCCTTCTGCTCCGGATTGATATCCAGCAATGGATCGGAACCGAAGGGCGAACGATCCAGAATCACGTCGTAGCGTTCCGGGTTATATTGCGGCGTCTCTGCGCAAGCCACGCCGGCAACCAGTGCGGTAGAAATGAAGAGAACGGTTTGAACCACTGCGTTATTTCCTCCGAAAATTATCCGTCGCTTCGCTGGGGGTCTACGGTATGCAGTACCCTCGTTGAATGCTCGCTTTAACCCAAGGGGTGATTTTGTTTTCTTCATTTGGGAATCCCTTTTCAGAACACGGAAATAATGTTTCCTCGCGCCCGGTTCGTCAAGCGCAACCCCGCCTTACGACCGCTGGAGAAAAACGGCGGACGAACGGGAATATTGCACACTAAAAAGAAGAGATCTCCCTAGCGCCGCCGACCCAACGGCACGGAGAGGCTCCCGTTAAAGAATTCAATGATATGCCCGCGCTCGATCAACCAGCCCAGCGGCTGCAAGGCGTCCTTCGCCTCCTTCGACTTCGGGTCGAGCGAGGGATGCAAAACCTCAAGCAGATGCGGCCGGGTCGAACCGGGGTTCTCCTTCAGGAAAACCAGCACTTCTGCGATACTGTCGATGGTGTCCTCCGGTTTGACGGGGTGCGGCTTGATGTGGGTGACAAAGTTAATCTTCCCGGCTTTGAACAGGTACAGATGCATATGCCGAAAAGCGGCGCGCATCGCGAACGACATGGAGAGCGGGAAATGACTCTCCTTCGCCCAAACCCACCGGATGGCGTGGGTGATATCGCGGTCTTCCAGGCCTTGGGCAATCTTCGAGGGAATGACTGCGCGGTGTGTCTCCTCATACATCGCTGCAATGTCCTGCATAAAATCGGCCTCGGCCTTGTGCAGATCGACCGGCTCCGCCTCGGGATCAGACCTGAGTTTGTAGACCGTCTTTGCCCGGCTTTCCTGCTTCCACTGCTCAATCAACTCCTCATCGCGCACCGTCTCGACATTGCGCTTGTATTCTTCGAGTGAGAGGTGTGCAAAACGGGTTTGGTGGAGCTCGTTGAGTTTGTCGGTATAGCTATGGTGGTTCGGCGGCCCCAGCAATATGCCGCTCTTGCGGCAACGCGCCACGCAGACAAATTGCCCGGCGGGCGGATCGGTTTCGATCTCTTCCTTCTCGTAGACATCGGACAGGTGCTTCGACACTAGGTGTTGGACGATCATTTCCTTCGAACACGCGACCGCCTTACAGCGCTTGCACTGGAACATCGTAAAGTCCGGCGCATCCTTGTTTGCCTCGATCTTCACGAGATAGCCCTCGGCATCATGGATAAACAAGTTCGCCAGATCCATCAACGGATAGGCGCGGCGCGAATGGTGCATCTGCCGCACCAGCGAGGCCAAGCGCTTCTGTTCGGGCAGGAAAGATACGGAAACAGGAATCTCCCGGGCCGCCGGCTCGCGCGGCGGGCGCGCGGGACGGGAACGGTCGTCGCGGTCGGGACGCGAGGAGCGTGGACGCTCATTGCGGGAATCGCGCTGGGGCGGGCGGCTGCCGTCGCGCCGATCACGACGGTCGCGGCGGCCGGAATCGGAATAGCTCTTCGTGCTATAGTGGTTTTCCCCCGGCGGCTTACGCGCCCACTGGGGTACAAAGTTCAGATCAAGGATGATGTCTTTGGCATCATTCCGCTCTTCCTGCTCTTGTGTTTTATCTTCCATGGGGACACCCATACGTTTATGTACTCAATATACAATGCAACCCCAGTTTAGACAAATTCCCTTCATTTAAAAGCACTAACCACAAAAGACATTCTCTGCCGAATACTTCTTTGGTCCGCCTGAATCAGTCATTCCAAATCAATTTCGCAAGGGATACACCACCGTCCGCCCAGCCAGCCCTGCTTTCTACAAACTCCTTGAAAAAACCATGCCCGACTGGAAAAAGCGAAAACATAGGCTGGAATTGGCCATGGTCTGACTGCGAGGATGCCGCAATCGGCAAGATTGCGGATCAAATCCTCGCCCCCTGTTATCGACTTTCCTTTTGCCCGAGGGTCTGAGAAGCTTGGTTGTGGAAACTAATTCAGGGAACCGGAGTGGTGTCATGGGCGAGTTGGAAGAAAAACAGGGTTACGCGTTCGGAACCTTTAAAGGCGTTTTTACGCCGAGCATCCTAACGATCCTCGGCGTGATCATGTATCTGCGCTTTGGTTGGGTGCTCGGGAGCGTCGGACTGACGGGTACGTTGCTGATTGTGACGATCGCCACCTCGATCACTTTCCTGACGGCACTATCGCTCTCGGCGCTAGCCACCAACATGAAAGTGGGCGGCGGCGGAGCCTACTACATCATTTCGCGCTCGCTTGGACTGGAGGCCGGCGCGGCGATCGGCCTGCCGCTCTTTTTTGCCCAGGCACTCGGGATCGCCTTCTATGTATCGGGCTTCACCGAGGCGCTGATGGGCAATCTGAGCCAATACTTGCCCGCCTTTCTCACGGCCAAAGTAATCGCGGTCGCGACGCTGACCCTGCTGACGGCGCTGGCCTATTTTTCCGCTAACTTGGCCATGAAGGCGCAGTTTGTGATTTTCGCGGTAATCGTCGCTTCACTGGCTTCGTTTTTCATGGGGGGATCCACGGCGGAGGTAATCGGTGAAACCACCATCCCAAAGGGCATCGGCTTCTGGGTGGTATTCGCCGTCTTCTTCCCGGCGGTGACGGGCATCGAGGCGGGCATCGCCATGTCGGGCGACCTGAAGAAACCGTCGCGGTCGCTGCCGCTCGGCACGCTGGGCGCGGTGATCATTGGGTATGTGATCTACATGGCCCTGCCGGTTTTCCTGAGCCGCACGGTTTCGGATCCAGAACTACTGTTAAATCCGAACGCCATGCGGTCGGTCGCCCGCTGGGGCATCCTGATCGTGGTTGGCGTATTCGCGGCTTCGCTCTCCAGCGCATTGGGCGCACTGCTCGGTGCGCCGCGCACGCTACAGGCGCTGGCGAACGACCGTATCCTACCGCGCTTTATCGGCCGCGGCTTCGGGCCGGACAAAGCCGACCCGCGTATTGCCACCGCCCTCTCGTTCGGCGTCGCACTGGTGGCCGTCCTGCTGGGGGATCTCAACCTGATCGCCCCAATCCTTTCGATGTTTTTCCTCACCTCCTATGGATTACTGAACCTATCCGCCGGATTAGAGGGCTTGATCGAAAGCCCATCGTGGCGACCCAAGTTCAAGGTACACTTTGGCATCTCACTGTTCGGTGCCGCGGGTTGCTTTACGGTCATGCTGATGATCAATGCCGGAGCCACCCTCATCGCCATCCTCGTAACGTCCTCGGTTTTCTATCTCGTGAAGCGCCGCCGCCTGAATGCGCATTGGGTCGATATGCGCTACGGCATTTTTACCCTGCTCGTACGCTTTGGAATCCAGCAACTGAGTCGCCTCAAGCCCGACGAGCATACCTGGCGGCCTAACATTCTCGCGCTAAGCGGTTCTCCCAAATCGCACTGGCATCTGGTGGAGATGGCGTACTCGCTCACGCGGCACAGCAGCGCGCTAACCGTCGCGAGCATCCTGCCGGTGGAGGACTGGTCGGCGGAAAAAGTCCAAGGCATGGAAGAGTCGATGCGCGAATATCTGCATAAGCGCGAAGTCGATGCCATGGTGAAAATCTTTCCCTCCCCCGACATGTTGACCGGTGCCAAATCGTTGGTGCGTGCCTACGGATATGGCCCTCTCACGCCGAATACCATTCTGCTGGGCGATACGGAAACCCGCTCCAACTTCGATGGCTTCGCCGAATTGATCCGACTAGTCTACTGCACAAACCGCAACCTGATTATGCTGCGCGAAAGCGAGGTCGAACCCGCCGAGGAGGCCGATGAAATCCATGTCTGGTGGGGCGGGAACAAGGACAATATTGGTTTGATCCTGACGCTGGCCTATCAAATCCAGAAGAGTCCCGTCTGGAAGCAGTCCAAGCTCGTGCTCAAAACCATCGTCGAAACCGAAGAAGAGCGCGAGGCCGCCAAGGAACGCCTTGATACATTCATCGAAGAGCAGCGCATTCCCGCCGAAAGCGAGGCGCTCATCAAACGCTTGCCAAGTGTCTTCGATATCATCCGCCAATCGTCCGCCGATGCCGGCCTGGTCTTCATGGGCATGCGCCCGCCGGGGGAAGAAGAGAGCGTCGAGGACTACAGCCGCTACTATGGCAACCTGATGGAAACCACCAAGGACATGCCGCCGCTGGCACTCGTACTCGCTGCCGAAGAGATCGAGTTCCGGCAAGTGATCGGTATCTCGGAGATGGGCTGAGGATCAAGGGATCGAGACACTATTGCTCCGGCAGTTAAATTTCAACCATCCATTACTGTGGCTTATTCCCCGAAACGGAATTCACCGGAGAGCAATTCGTTCTGGATTTGTTCAATGTTTGTGTGCAGGTCTTCGCGGAACCGGCGCACCTCCAACCGGTCGGCCTTCCCCTTCTGCGTGGCGTGAAAAGCCTCCAGCAGGTTGTCGAGATCCGCGATCTTTTCGAACAGGTTCCCGGTTCGTTTCATTTGGGTATTCCTTGGAGTGCTCCGGCTCGACGGAGCTTTTAAATAAGCCGCAGGCGAACCGGTACGATGCAATTTAAAAGCGCAGTCGAGCGGCTTCGCCGTCCTTCGGACCTGCGCACTCCATATTATTTCCCTTCCGACGGGACGTGGTCCCGGCAGATTTCCAGCAGGGCTTCGCCATATTTCTCGATGCGCGGCTTGCCTACCCCTTCCACTCTTCCAAGTTCGGTGATCGTGCCGACCTTCTTCTTGACGATTTCCGTGTAGCCGCGATCCGAGATCGCGGGGCGCACGCAAGGCCGCTCAACCGCAGAAGCGGGGTCTTGGCTCCCGCCCTACACCCCACACTCAACCCATCTGGGTCTGGGTCAGAATAACGGTCTTGAGTTCCTGATAGGCGGTTTCGAGGTTGTCGTTGACGATCTGGAAGGAATATTCCGCAACACATTCCATTTCGGCCTTTGCATTGGCGAGCCGCTTCTTGATGGCTATTTCCTCGTCGGTACCGCGACCGCGCAGGCGCTGTTCAAGCACCTCCATGGACGGCGGCGAGATAAAGATATCGGTAAAGCCACGGCGAACGGGATTCCGCGGATCGAGGCGGGAGAGCGATTCACGGATCTGCGCGGCACCCTGCACATCGATATCGAGCAGGACGTGGTTGCCCTCCTCCATGGTATAGAGCACGGTGTCTTCGAGCGTGCCGTAGAAGTTCCCGTGCACCTTGGCATGTTCAAGAAACTCGCCATTCTTGATGCGCGTCTTGAATTCCTTCTTGGAGAGGAAGTAGTAGTGCATGCCATCCTTTTCGTCGCCGCGCGGCGCGCGGGTGGTGCAGGAAACGGAATAGACCACCTCGGGAAACTCGTCCACCAGCTGGTCGCAAAGCGTGCTCTTGCCCGCCCCGGACGGAGCCGACACGACAATCATCAGCGGGCGTGACGGGCGCGGTTTTGCAGGAGGCTCTTCGATTAATTCATTATTGTTCAGCTTCACTGCGGCTCCTTTCCTGCTGTTCTCTTTACAAAACGATGGATAACAAAACTATTATTCCATGCGCCAGTCCGACACCTATTCTCCATCGTCTTGTTATCAATAGTCTTGTTGCTACTCCACATTCTGGACTTGTTCGCGGATGCGTTCTAGTTCGGCCTTAAAGGCCACCACCTGGCGGGTGATCTCCACTTCGTTGGCCTTGGAGCCAACGGTATTGATTTCGCGGAAGAGTTCCTGACAAAGAAAATCGAGCGTGCGGCCGACCGGGTCGGTCGAGCGCAGCAGCTTGCGCGCCTGCGCCAAGTGGCTCTTGAGCCGGGTTAGCTCCTCGCTGATATCGCACCGGTCGGCGAAGAGGGCCACTTCCTTGACGATGCGTTCATCGGCGGCAAGATCCTCGAGTCCGGCTTCCTCCAGCCGTTGGAAAAGTTTTTCGCGGTGGGTTTTCACCACATTGGCCGACCGTTCCTTGATGTCTTTCTTCAGCTCTTCAAGCCGTGCCAGCCGTTCGCGCAGATCCGTTGCCAATGCCCTGCCCTCGGCTGCACGCATCTTGGCGAGACCACGCAATGCCTTGTCCATCGCCCCATCGAGCACGGCCGCCACATGGTCGGCATCGAGTTTATCCTGCTCCACCAAAACCAATCCAGGGAGGCGGGCAATGGTTCCCGCACCCAAATCATCTGCCAGGTTTAGCTTTTTAGCTACCGCCCGGATTCCATCGACATACTGCGCAGCCAAATTGGCATCAATCTTCACGGTTCCGGCTGAACCGTTGGTCATTTCCACGCGGACAATGCCGGAAATGCGGCCGCGGGAAAATTCCCGGCGGACGCGGCTCTGTATCTGGGCATCGAGCGCCACCAAATTATGAGGCAGGCTAATGTTCACATCAAGCTGCTTACGGTTGACGGAGCTGAGCTCCATCCTCACACAAACTCCGTCGGTCGACGCCGACCCTTCACCAAATCCAGTCATGCTTTTTAATGCCATAGAAACTCCTCTTATACCATTTACGAAAACTTCTAGGCACTACGCCTCGATAGAGAGATGTGGAGAACGTTTACACGAGTGAAACGTTGCCTCCGGAGCCAATCCTCCGAAGCACCGCTTCCTTTCAGGTAAACGGTCTCTACACCTTTATGCCTAAAATCCATCACTCCATTAATCCACTATTCCGCGTCCCCTTGGAAGGCTGGCCTTCTTTCCATTCAGCGATCTGCTGCACGTCCTTGTCGCCGCGGCCGGAAACATTGATAATCAATAGGTCGTCCTTGGAGAATTGCCCTGTGTTCTTGATGATCCAGGCGATGGCGTGGGAGCTTTCGAGCGCAGGAAGGATCCCTTCCCACTGCGAAAGCTTGTCGAAGCCGTCTACCGCCTCGACATCGTCAACGTGGGAATATTCCGCACGCCCCAGATCGCGCAGCAGGCTGTGCTCGGGGCCGACCGCTGCATAGTCGAGTCCGGCGCTGATGGAATGGGTCAGGGCAATCTGGCCATCGTCGTCTTGCAAAACAAAGGTCTTCGTGCCCTGTAGAATCCCCACCTTGTCCTCGGCAAAGCGCGCGGCGTGCATGCCGCCTTCGATTCCAAATCCGCCGGCCTCGACGCCAATCATGCGAACGCCTTCGTCCTTGATGAACGGATGGAACAGGCCAATCGCGTTGCTGCCACCGCCGACGCAGGCGACGAGTGCCGAGGGCAACCGCCCCTCCGCCTTGAGGATTTGCTTGCGCGCCTCGCGGCCAATTACGCTCTGAAAATCGCGCACCATCATCGGATACGGATGCGAGCCGAGCGCGGAACCGAGAATGTAGTGCGTGGTATGGATATTGGAAACCCAGTCGCGCATGGCCTCGTTCACGGCTTCTTTCAGCGTCTGCTGGCCGATGGTTACCGGCACCACCGTCGCACCGAGGCTCTCCATGCGGAAGACGTTGAGCGCCTGCCGCTCCATGTCGACCTTGCCCATGTAGACGACACATTCCATGCCGAACATGGCGCAGACCGTCGCCGTCGCCACGCCGTGCTGCCCGGCACCGGTTTCAGCAATGATGCGTTTCTTGCCCATGCGCTTGGCGAGCAGGATCTGCCCCATGGAGTTGTTGATCTTGTGCGCGCCGGTGTGGCAGAGATCCTCGCGCTTGAGGTAGATCTTCGCCGTGCCGAGCTTGGCGCTCATGCGCTCGGCAAAATAGAGCGGCGTCGGGCGGCCGACATATTCGCGCAGATAGTACTGCAGCTCCTTCTTGAATTCCGGATCCTTGCGGACCTCCTTATAGACGCGCGTCAGCTCGTTCAGCGGCTCCATCAACGTTTCGGGAACAAACATTCCGCCATACGGGCCGTAGTGGCCACGCGAATCGGGTTGGGTTGGTTTCATGATCAAATCCTCGGTTCAGCAAAGCACTATACTTATAAGCGCAACAACGAACGAAAAAAATGTGGAACTAATCAAATTTGTCAATCCGCCTTTTTGAAAATAGGTTCAATGCCGGATGGTTGGCCGCCGTGCCGGAACCGGCATGGTCGAAGCTGTAGCTGTGATTGGTGGCCCAGTTGTACACTTCGTCTACACAGCCATTTCAATACTCTTCAGATTAATTTCGTATAAGTGCGTCTGAATTCATTGACATCCGTCCGCATTATAGACACCATGCGACCTTTTACATCCATTTGCGGTAAATGCGGTGTATTTAGCAACCTCGAAGAAAGGATCAAGAGAATGTTTAATAAATTGGCAAAAACAGTGTTTCTGATGGTACTCTCCGTTACCATCGCAATGATTTTCACCGGATGCGATGAAGAAGAAATCGCCGCAGTACCGGCCGCAGAACAAGTCGATCTGGCTCAGACCGAAGATCTTTTTTCAAAACCGATACAGCCGAACCCGCTGACTACCGACCCCAATGCGGTTCTCATTCGCGTAAACGGGGAGGAGATCACCCGCGGCGATGTCCAGGAATTGATGGCCATAGCCATGCAGCAGGTTGCCGGACAGGTTCCGCCGCAACAACTCCAGCAAATGCAGGCTCAGATGTACCAACGAATCAAGGATGATCTGATCAACAAGACACTGCTGGAGGCCGCTATGGCCGCCGCCAACGTCGTTGTCAGCGAAGAGGACATCGCGAAAACCATCGAGCAAGTCAAAAGCCGTCCCCTTCCCGAAGGCATGACCTTCGAGGCCGCCCTCGCCGCCCAAGGCACCACGCTCGAAGAGCTGACCGAGAACATCAAGAAACAGCTGGAAACCCGCCAGTTCCTCGAAAGCAAAACGGAAGGTATTGTGGATGCCACCGAGGAAGAAGCCAAGGAATTCTACGACTCCAACCCTGACCGCTTCAAGAAGCCGGAAAGTATTGCCGCCAGCCATATTCTCCTCAAGTTGGACAACACGATCACCAACGAAGTGGAAATCGCTGCAATGAAAACCGAGAAAAAGGCGCAGCTCGAAAAGATCCGTACCGACATCATTTCCGGGACAAACACCTTTGAAGAAGCAGCGGCTCACTTTTCCGACTGCCCCAGCAAGGCCCAGGGCGGCTCGCTCGGCCCCTTCGGCAAGGGTCAGATGGTTCCCGAATTCGAGGTCGCGGCCTTCACCCAGGAAGTCGGCGAAGTCGGCGACGTGGTTGAGACCCAGTTCGGCTATCACATCATCAAGGTGTCCGACCATCAGGAAGAAGGCGTTGTGGCCTTCGATGAATCCAAGGAACAGATCGTGGATTTCCTCAGCAACCAAAAGAAGCAAGAGGCCGTCCAAGCGTTCATAAAAAGCCTGCGCGACAGCGCCACCATCGAAGTGGTTTCCGAACAGTAGCCGAACGGAACCTACGTCTGTAGCAAGCACCCCTCCAGCCGAGGGGTGCTTTTTTGTTCTTCACGAAAGTGCATTATAGAGCCTTCGGAAGGGTTCTAAATCAGATGGCAAACCCATTCGCCAGCAGGACAAAAAAGGTAAGGATGCAAACCACGCACAAACCCAGGGAATAATACGGCAAGGGGGTCCCATCGCTTTTCCGGCGAATCATTTTGGAGTACGAGGCCAACGCCCCGAGCAGGAACGTAATCAGCAACACCACCAGAAAGGCGGCCTTGTTCTTTCCCGCATGCTCCACCCGGCTGCCGGCTGGCCCCACCAACGGCAGGATCATGCACAGAAAGAAAAACGACAGCCCGGAGGCCACCGCCAGAATGGTTCCGGTAAGCGGGCGGAACAGGATCCCGTCGTTTGAATAGTTCTCTTCCTTGTCCATGATTTTCCCAATGGTTGTAAAAGCCAGAAGTGTATGCGCGCGTCCCGAAGGTTGGAAGAAAAAAAGCTTATGTCCCGTTCCCTTTAAACCGGAAGAGTGGGTGTAGTGCGCGCTTCCCGTCTGCGGGCGCGCGCTTTTCGCAAGGCCGGCCATTTTTGGGCGATGCGGGCTCCATCGGAATGGAAGCCCGCTCTACATCTGGACTGGAAAGCCCGCTTCCCCCCGGGTTGTTGCGTGTTTTCGAAGACCGATCACGCGACCAAGATTTTTGTCGACTTGAACAATCTCCTCGAGGCTTATAGTGAGGATGGAACGTCCTCAACATCTCGAAAAAAGATTTTGATGCTTTTGGTATGAGTGTCGAAATAGTTCCCGAGCCCGCCTCGCTGGCTCTAGTTGGTGGGAACATCCTCTTTGATCGCGTTTGTCCGCCGCAGATTCAGCGTTTAGAAGCCCCCTCTCTAAACCAGCAAACCCCGTCTTCCCAACGGGGGTTTTTGTCAGAGCATCTTCACTGTGGCGGGGAATATGCCGACGATGTTGAAGAAGAAGAACGCCCCCCATTCCATACCCACAGTTCTGTGTCGAATTTTCGGCGAACCTTGCACTGTATTTCGGGAAAATCACGCCAAGGAACCGCGCGATTGCCACCCTCTAATCGGAATTACATTTTTTGATAACGATATGAATCGACTTATAGGTTTCCTTTTGTTATGCGTCGAGGAGTTCTACTCGCCATATCCGACTATACATACAATACCATTAATTAAATGTTCATAAGGAAACCAGAACTCACGGCAATCACTGAACCTGAAGACCATACGTGGGACGCAAGATGAAGTATATAATGAGTATAGCTGCATGCACAATGATGGCAGCAAATGCGTTAGCCATAGTGGTGCAAGATTACCCGGTTTCCGAAACGGCACCTGACGGACTCGACTGGAGCTACGTGTACGACTACAAGGGAAGCTCCGCCGTTGCCGTGGGTGGAAGCTGGATACTGACAGCGGGCCATGTTGCTGATGATGAGGGATCCGGCTCGCTATCCATCGGCGGCCACACCTATACCCAGCAGGAGATCGTTTATCACGACGAGGCGGATCTGGCCCTGATTCGCTACGACATGGCCTTCCAGGGGCATTATACACTGTACACTGGGGGTTTAGTTGGAATTCAGGTCCTCTTGGTGGGATCCGGCAATACCGGTACGGTGTCCACCGACTACTGGACAATGAGCGGCACCGGCAGGGGTATCAAGCGCTGGGGGAGCCAGACTATCGACCGCACTAGAATTAATCAATACTATGCTGGGGGCATGGTCGGCTTTACCCAGAATTATGGGTTTTGGATGGATTTTGATCTGGGAAACACCAGCCATGAGGCCGGAACGGCCTCGGGAGATTCCGGAAGCGGAATATTCTATAATGATGGCGGCATGTGGAAGCTCGCAGGCATTAATACCGCCGTGTCGGGAAGCGGAGGGCAATATGACTCCACATTTGCCATGTCCATACCCTATTACTATAGCTGGATTGCGGATACCATTACCGCCACACCCGATGATGATGCCGACGGCGATGGATTGACCAATGCGGAAGAAGCAACACTAGGCACGGATCCAATGAGTAGCGATACCGATGAAGATCTGATTTCCGACCCCCTTGAACTAGACAATGGCCTGGATCCGCTTGTCAGCAATGTCGGTGTCGATAGTGATGTCGATGGATTATTTGATGTAGATGAAGTCACCATTCTTGGAACCGACCCTCTGCACCCCGACACCGATCGAGATGGATTGACGGATGCCGAGGAAGTGAATACATATGGGACTGACCCTCTGCGCCCCGACACCGATCGAGATGGATTGTCGGATGATGCCGAAGTGAATACATATGGGACTGATCCCTTGCATAATGATACTGACCGTGATCGCCTGACAGACGAGCAAGAAGTGAACACCTATTCTACCCTTCCGAATAATGCTGATTCAGACGGGGACGGAACCACTGACGGGGATGAAGTCCTCATTTATGGAACCGATCCAAACGATCCCGGCAGCGACTTCGACCTCGATAACGACCAAATGGCGGACAGCTGGGAAATTAATCATTTCATCTCTACTGAAAACTGCAATCCAACCAATGATCCGGACGGGGACTTTTATATAAATCTGGTTGAGTTCCAGCATGATACCGATCCTAATGTATTCGATACCTATATTACACTCTGGCCAGCCCTAAAGGTGGAGTGGAATGCAGCATCGGGAACCGTTTATCAGGTTCAAATGTCGACCAACCTACTCTCTGGTGAGTGGATTGACATTGGCGATCCAGTGATCGGCAGCAATGCAACGCAATATCTGCTGGAATCGACACGCGAAAATGACCGCGCATATTATCGAGTGCTCGACGCTGAAGCTATAATCCGGATGGCCACAGAACTGGAGTGGGAAGCTGCACCCAATGTCGCATATCAGGCTCAAATTTCAACCAACGGCACATCCGGCATTTGGTATGATCTAGGGGATCCGATTCTAGGCGATGGGCAGACACATTATATGATTGAATCAACGCATCCGGCAGATAACAAAGTGTATCGGATTCAAAGAATTATCCCCCTTTCTCCATAGAAATACATGGGCGATCTGCAACAAACGTAGAAGGGATGTGTCATTGTTGGAGATTTCACCGGTTGGGAGCGCCTGTCCTGAGATTTAATCCCGCAGTATGGTTTGATCCCGCTTTACCCCGAAAACCTCGAAAAAGGCACATGCAGTGCGGAATGGAAACCCGACCCGGGGCGGAAACAGCGATTATGGCGGCAATCAGCTCTTTGATGAATTGCTGAGTCATTTGTCATATTTTTCGCAATGCAATGATGCAACACGTACAATCAGGCCAACCATCCTCTCGCAATCCGCACTTCTGGAGAGTCCCGAAACGAGCACGCTGCGCCTATTTGAAAATATTTCATTTTTTCACAATTTTTATTTGACATATCTGGAATTCTGAGGCATAGATGGAGCGTTAATTATAAAAGGGAAGGATACTACAATGAAAACAATGAAACATTATCTAGGTATTGGCTTAGTGCTGATATTGGTTGCGCCCGTTGGAGTTCAGGCACTCTTGCTACCCGGAAGCGAACAGACCTTTGGCGATTTCGCAGGAGCGACGGTTCTGTATTCCAACGTGTATGAACATACCGACAGCGGCACCTACGGTATACCCGCTACATACGGCACGGACAAGTTAGACTTCAACCCGCAGGGAATAAAGTCGGAAGCCTCCGCTGAAACGGCACACATAAATGATGCGCGCGTCTCCTTCCATATCATTGCTAATGAAGGAAAATATATCCAGGGGCTGGACTTTACCGAAAGCGGTGACTTTTCCTTTGTAGGAGCAGTCGACAGCGACTGGCAGACTTATGTTGGTGTTGCGGCCACTTTTAACATCGATATTTACGAAGTGGATGGCCTACCTGCAACCATCCCCAATGTGCAACTTTCGATAGATAATTTTAATCCCGAAGCTGACGGTTTTTTCGACCTGAACACATACGGTCCCTCCCTAGCAACGTCTTGGGACGGTTCTATTTATATCGACTTCAATCAAATACTGATCGACATGGGTTACAGTTTTGAAAGCGGCGTTACGCATGCTTACGTGGCCTTGAATAATGTTCTCGCGACAGCGAGTGGAGTTGGAGACTACTCCTCGATTCAGAAAAAGGATGCTGACGGTTTCAGCGTAACTGCCGATGTTATTCCTGAACCCGCCTCTCTCGTACTGATCATGGGAACCACCTCACTCTTCATGTTGATCCGCCGCAGGTTTATCGGATAACCTGAGGAGAACCGGCTTTATGAAAAAACCCCGCTAATCGCGGGGTTTTTTTATATATCTACTGACTTCTCTCGCTAAAAGATCATAGTTCCACCGTAGCAATACTTCCGAACGTGATGGCCGCTCATCAAATCGTTGAACGGGGTCATCCCCTGCCGACCCGAATCTCCTTCGGTCGCGTGGATACCAACGGCGCAGTATTAATAAGAAGAGCTATCCCACTGAATACCAAACATGTTTCAGAGTAAGACCCGACCATGGTATTATCGGTTTCAAAGTATACCCGGCGCTGTTTTGCGCGGGGAGATTACGGCATGGGATTTCACACTTCACTATGCTTATCGTCTGTTAAATCGCATTTTAATACGGTTTTTACATAAAATACCTTGCTTTTTATGACGCTTACGTGTATCACCATGCAATAAAAGAAAGTGACTCGGGATATGTAACAGGAGAACACAGGTATGAAACTTCACATTCACAAAACAGCCGTAGTAGCAGCACTCGTAATAGTAGCAATGGGAGCCCAGGCGGCAACCATCGCCAACTATGGTGACTTTCAGGGAACATCAGTCAGCTATAATCAGGTGTCCGAAAACACCGACATCGGCATATATCAGGCTCCGATAATTGTAAATGATTCGATAAATTTCAACCCGTTGGATATGGTGGCCAGCTCGCCCGCTGGTGGAGGTGCGGTTACCAACAACGCACTTCTCAACTTTGATGTTCAGGCGAACGCGGGAAAATCTATTCAGGGGCTGTATCTCACAGAGAACGGAATCATGACTACGGTCGGATCCGGATCCGCAACCTATGTTGATGTCACGGCAAACTTCTTGGTCACTATTTCCATGGTCAACGGGGTGTCCGTCCCTGACATCACCGCGAGCTTTTCAATGGATTTTAATCCCCGTGAGGACGGAACGTGGGAATTTGGCACAGACGGCCCCGCCATCGGAAAGTCCTGGGACGGGTCGGTCTTTCTTAATTTTGCCGGCATGCTTACCGGCAACGGCTACACTGAAAGCGATGGTACTACCCTGGCCAATGTGAGTTTGGAGAATGTCTTGATAGCCAATGCCGATGCAGCGTCCACTGCAAGCATCCAAAAGAGAAATACAGACGGTCTCAGCATCACAGCAGACGTTATCCCCGAGCCTGCCTCCATAGTGCTGATCGTGGGAGCAACTTCGTTCCTCGCATTTATCCGCCGCAGAATTATTGGATAAATCAAGTTTGATTTCGGAATTCGAACACCCCGCCTATGGCGGGGTTTCTTTTTTCTCCGGAATTCGCAACAGAGGTCAATTGCGTCTAAATATCACGAAGAATAACTTTTTGGGTTGGGTGTAGAGACCGCTTGCCCGCAGGGACACAAACTCACGAAGTGAGAGTACCAGCTTCAGATCAAGGGGGTTTTGATAAAATTAGTCGTTTCTCATGAACGCAGTTCTAATTGCCTTCTTCCGCCTCTTATAGGCGGAAAACTTCTGATCCCATGCTATCTTTTCAAGGAACGCATCCAAACACTTAACAAAGCTCCTCTTCACCTTCAGCGCCATGCTATCTCTTTCCGACTTCATTGAGGTCGCGAGCCGGTTCCAGTATATTTTGTCTAACAAAGTATCGAGACTCTTCACCACGACTATATTCAATGCTTTGTACCGAGTATGCAACGTATTCATCCAGACTGGAAGCGGGTTGGCGTGTACCATCTCCTGCATTCGCGGCAGGTAATCCACATATGCCCACCCTTCCCCGTCGGCTACACACGTTTCCAGGGCACCGTACGAATCGCATAAATATGTGCCTCTGATTGGGCCGATTCGTGCGGGAATCCGATTTTTCCGCCTCTGCAAGCTGCGGGTGAAAAACAGACCCATCGTGCTCAGGCTCATCAGTCCTATCGTAGCAGGCTCCGGTATGGTATCCGAAATCCAGTCAGCGTAGGCGGGCATGGAGACGGCATATGTGCCGGTATATTGCCCAGCGACCTCCCCCTCCTGCCTGGAAGTCATAATGCCTACCAGCTTCCATATACCACCATCATTGTAGAATGTTCCGCCGCCGGAATCCCCTGACCCTGTTCCGGCCTCATGGGTTGTGTGTCCCAGATCAAAATCCATCCAGAATCCTAAATTCTTCGTATAGCCGACCATGCCCCCGGCAGGGTAGTTAAAAGGTCTAGCACGGTCGATGACCTGACTTCCCCATCGCTGGGTATTCCTGCCTGCACCGCTGGCTGTAAAATAGTCTGTATACACCGCTCCAGTAGTGCCGAATCCTACCACAAGCACTCCGAGACCAACCAAACTGTTTGGGTTTTGTTCGGTGTACAGGGGATAGTATCCGGGAAAATCCCTGTCGAAACGAACCAGCGCCAGATCCGCCCGATCCGCCCCGTCGGTGTGGTAGACGATCTCCTGCTGGTTGTAGACGGTTCCGCCAATGGATAATGAGTAGGGATCGGGTGGTTGAGGCCCGTCGTCCGCAACATGCGCTGCGGTCAATAGCCAGCCACCCCCCACCGCAACTGCGGAACTTCCATTGTAGTTGTAGACATGGCTCCAGTCCAATCCGGAAGGTGCGGTCTCCGCCGCCGTATAGTCCTGCACCACGATGGCCGATGCAGATGCAACCAACCCAGCGAAATACAAAAAAATGATCTTATACATATCCCCCCCGCCTGTTGGTTCGCTTTTAAATCTGCTTCAAGACAACTTGAGGGACTCCTCACGAAACATTTTTGACAGTCGTCGATACAGACCTTCTTGGCGATGGCTAAACCTAAACCCACGCTCCTTTAGATGCAAATAGAAGTTCGGCTCTGTCATTCATCAGTTAGCGACTTTTGTAAGGCTGAAACGGTCGGAGACGTTGCCACTCCCTCCGGTCGTTGCTTTCGTTCCGAAAACCTCGCTGCGCGTCCCGCCGCAGCGCATGCACGTTAACCTAAGCTTTTTTTCACCCTCTGCACAAAACCACAAATCGGTGTAGCGCGTACTTCCCGTCTGCGGGAGTGCGCCTTTCGCAAGGCCGTCCATTTTTGAGTAACGCGGGCTCCATCAGAATGGAAGCCCGCCCTACATCTGGACTGGAAAGCCCGCTTCCCCTCGGATTGTTGCGTGTTTTCGAAGACCAATTCTCTTGGATTGACGCGCATGCGCCACAGCGGAACACACAGCGCGCAAGGCTAAGCCAACACCTATTCCTTGCCCAACGATCCTAAACTCACACATAGGGTGACGAAATCACGGGGGCGCCAACCGTGCCTCCAAGTGCGATCCCGGTTTAGGTTAGGATTTATGAGAACCAAAACGCTTTTTCACATGGGCAATCATCATCCGGTCAGTCAGTCCGGCAGGAATAAACCGTGCCGTCCAGTCGCCAAGATAGGCCGGGATGGTGACGCGGTAGCGGATTTTGGGGCGGGACGATTCCAAGGCATGGAAA
>DAOUQA010000162.1 GCA_030625905.1 Kiritimatiellales bacterium
GGGATGGACAAGATGTGGCGACGCAAGGTGATCGAGCTCTTGAAGCCATTCCGGGGCGGGCGCTATCTCGATATCGGTACGGGCACGGGTGATTTGGTTTTCGAAATTCTGGAACAGTCACGCAATGTGTTGGTCGACGGAATTGATCCATCGGAGCAGATGCTGGAGGTTGCGCGCGATAAGGCAACAAAGGGAGGAGTGGGCGACGCGGTTTCCTTTTTTGCTGCCGATGCACTCGATCTTCCGATGGAGGGCGAAACCTACGATGGCATTGTTTTGGGGTTTTGCTTCCGCAATATCGAGCGGCGCCAAAAGGCGCTGGCAGAGATGCTGCGGGTTTTGAAGCCGGGGGGGAAACTGGTGATCCTCGAGGCCACCTATCCTGCAAACCCGTTCATCCGGCTAGGCTACAAACTCTATATGCCATTGGTTTCCCTCATTGGGAAAACGCTCGGCGGCGGGTCGGCCTACAGATACCTTATTGATTCCATCGAGGATTTTCCAAAGCCTGGAACCATAACCGATATGTTCAGTGCAACAGGTTTTTCGGGTGTTCAGTGCCGGTCGCTGACGTTTGGAAGTGTCTGCATCTTTTCAGGTAAAAAGTAGCAACGGATTGATATAAGCAACGGAAGAGCGGATCAGTTGCTTATATCAATCCGTTGCAAAAAGAGAGTTATGAGCAGGAAAAAAATAATTGTTTTTGCGGGGGCACCGTACAGCAACTCGGCGCCTTTGGTCGAGAGGCTGGCGGAAACCGATCCGCGTGTGCGGGTCATCACCGACCACCCAGCGAACCTGGTGGCCGATCTGAATGCCGGCCGAGCCGATGTGGCGCTGATTCCCGTCGTGCATCTGTTCAGCCATCCTGAACTGACGATGATCGACGGGCTAGGCATCGCGGCCGATGGCTCGGTGAAGAGCGTGTTGCTCAAGTGTAATGTCCCGGTCGGCCAGATCAAGACGTTTGCCCGCGATCCCGCTTCGGCCACCTCCAATATACTGGCGGAGCTTTTGTTGAAAAAACACTATGGCCGCGAGGTCGAAATGGTGGATACCGACAATGCAGATGCAACGGTAGTCATTGGCGACCGGGCACTCTGCTCCGATCCCGCTCCGGCGGGCGACATTGACCTCGCCGAAGCGTGGAAAGAAATGACGGGTCTTCCGTTTGTATTTGCCGTCTGGGCGGTGCGAAAGGATTGTCCGGAGATTGAAACCGTCACCGAAATCGTCCATGCCGCCTGCAAGGCGGGACTCCAGTCCATGGAGGAAATCGCCACGCGCTACGCAAGCGAACTCGGCAACACCCAATCCTTCTGGCTCGACTATCTCGGCCAGTCCATCCACTACAAACTCGATGAGCGGGATATGGAAGGACTTGAGCAGTTCCGGCAATTAGTTGCTTGAACGGACTACCTGTTCGCCCTTCCTACTCGAAGTGGAAATAGTTGAGACCCGAAAGCTCGTCGCCGTAGCGCTCGATCTGCACGGCGGTAGAATCAAGGCGGTCGGCGAAGCCTTCGAATTGTTTGCGCAGGAATCCCGTAAGTTCGCGTTGCGTGGCAAGCAGGCGCATTTGGCGCGCGCGATTGCGGCATACGGCGGATAATGCCTCGGCACTGTCGTGCATGTCTTGTTTGATCCGCTTGTTGGTATTGTCGAGTTCGTGCTGGGAGCAGTGTCCCTTGTCGCTCAACCGCATGATGCGGTTGATGACGCGGTTGTGCTCTGTCGACCATTTCCTTAATCCAGCATCGGGGTGGTTGTCGGCGGTCATCCGGGCGAAAGGCTCGTTGTACCAGATGTCGGCGGCTTCGAAGATGGATTCGATGAGCTGTTCGGTTTTTCGATACCGCTTACCGTATTTGTCGTTGTATTTTTTCCAGTTGACGGCCCTCCATTGGTCGCCGGTGAGCCGGTAGCAGAAGCGGCGGGTCTTGCTGCCGACCTCATCGTTGGTGAAGTACCTGACATAGGTGGCGATACCGATGGCCTTTTGATCGAGACCCAGCACGGGACTTCCGCTATTGCCTGAAACAAAGTCGGCGGAAACTTCGATACGGTCGGACGCAACGTGGGCGATTTTTCCATAAAGCTCCGTTGCAACGCCACTGCCTTCGCTGTTTCCAAAAACGCCGACTGGCGCATCCACGGCTATTTTTCCACTGATTTCAAATCCTTCCGTTCCGTCGGCGAGTCGCAGGCGTGCAATGTCGCGCGAGGCGGAGAGTTCCACGCCACGGGGGCGTAGTGTTTCCCCATAGGCGGTCTTGAAGCTAATCTTGTCCGTGCCGAGGATGACGTGTTGGTTGGTGAAGAGATAGGGCTTTCCGTCCATGGTGGCGACGAAGCCGCTACCGGAGCTATGCCCCAAGTCGCTTTCGCAGGTTATGGTGACGAGCTTGCCGGAAATATCGTTGAAGGTGTATTCGAACTGCGCCTTGATTCCCTTTTCCTCGGCGAGTCGTTTTTCAAGGGCTTCCTGTTTTTCGCGTTCCAACTCCTCTTCCGTCTTTTTGTCGGCCTCCTCTTCGGCGATGACTGGAATGCATGTAAACACTAGCAGGAGGAGCAAGCGGATGAGTTGTTTGGGTGTGTTTTTGTTCATTCTTGGCTCCATGGAGTGGTGGTTATCGGTAGTCTTGGGCATTTCTGCTTATGCGAACAAGTACCTTGGCTGCATAATCCAGCGTGCTGGCCTGCGAATCGAATTCTTCGCGCAGAAAGCCGGTTAGTTCTCGTTGTTCCGAATACATGCGGATTGTTTGGGCGCGGCGGCTACAGCTCTCGGATAGTGTCTTGAGGCTTTTGGAATATTCGGAGGCGAAGCGTTTCTTCGGGCCGGATCGATGCTTCCCAATGGTTTCGTTGTGCGACTTGCTCCAGGAGATCAAGCTTTTCTCGGGGTTTTCCTTGATACTTACCCGTTCCATGGGGGTATCGCCCCAGTTGGTGAACAGCTCAATAATGCCGTCGGTGAACATCCTGTTCCGGAGGTAGGGGTTGCCGTATTTTTCGTTGTATCTTTTCCAGTCGACGGCTTTCCAGTGCACACCGCCGAGGCGGTAGCAAAAATGGCGGGTTTTGTTTTCGAATCGGGTTCCTGCCTTTCCTGCGTAGTCGCCTGAAGTGCGGATATGGCTGGCAATGCCGACAACCTCCTGATTTAGGTTGAGCACGGGGCTACCACTATTTTTGGAAGCAAAGTCGGCGGAAACCTCGACGATCTCGGCTCCCACGCCGGTGACCTTTCCGTAAAGTTCCTTTGCGGCTTCATCGGAGTTGTTGCTTCCAAAAACACCGATGGGTGCATCCATAGGGATGTCACTGCTAATTCCAAAGCCCTCCGTTCCGTCTGGAAGGAGCAGGCGGGTGATGTCGCGGGTGGTGGACAGCTCGATTTTTCGTGGAAGTAGCTTTTCCCCGGAAGCGGTTGTGAAGCTGATTTGGCCAGTCCCGAGGATGATGTGCTGGTTGGTGAAGATGTAGGTTTTCCCGTCCATTTTTGCCACAAACCCGCTACCGACGCTCCGCCCGGCGGCGCTCTTGCCGGCGACAATAACCAGTTTTTCGGATATGTCATCGAATGTATAACTGAATCCGGTCTTGAATCCCTCTTGGATCGCCCCTAGTTCTTCCTCGGATGCAGCATGTTCTTCCACTTCGGGGTCGTCAGTGGTGGGTGTTGCAACAGTAGTCACGTTGGTAGACTCTACGGTGGACACTTCGTTGGAGGATTCCGGGAAGGAGTCTTCTGTTGTTGTATTGGTCGATATTGTGGCTGGGGTTCCGTCTTCAACGGGCTCTTCATTTCCAAAATACTCAATGGTGCGTTTGGAGAATTTCTCGAACTTCTTTTCCTTGTTGTTTTTCATGTCTAGGCATCGCATCAGGCATTGGATCCAGTTGCCCTGCTCGTCGATGTTGAGATAGTCGTAGACGTTGAGGCTTTTTCTGTCCTTTTCCCTATTTGTCTCCAAGCTACGGGATATGAGCTGCCGGTCGTTCCAGTCGTAGGCAGTCGTATACTTGACGTACCCTTTTTCATTGTATCTGGTGTAGAGAAGTTTCTTGTTGTCCGTTCCTCGCTTGTATGAGCTGAGCGGCGTGGTTTTCTGGCTCTTTTTCTTGATTTTGGCTGATATCTTATGCCCGGCCTCATTGTATTCGAGGATTTCAAGTTCACCTGTGATTTTGCAACGATAGGCGATTTTACGGGCGGGAATATTCAAGACGATTTCATAATCGTTGGTGGTTTTCCCCCGGACATCCTCTACTCGCTGATTGATGAAGCACCCGGCCTCGTCGAACGTGTTGGTTGCAAAGTAGGTAGTTTCCCCTTTGGAATCCCATTTGGTCCGCGATGTCAGGTTTCCTGCCTCGTCGTATAGGTGCGCTTCCTTGAATTTATGTTCCGACATGTCGTAGCTGTATTCAGTAACCACTTTCTTAACCGGGCCAAAGAAACCACTGGACACGCGGGATGGAATGGCTATGCCGAGATGGGTCTGCTGCGCGAACGCGGCGGGAAGCAGGATGGTTTGCGCGACAATGGCTGTTAAGGCTCTCTTCATGGTTCAGTCTCAATACACGTGCCCTGTATACCTGTTATCGCTTTTGCCGTGAAGAAAAATTCTTTAATGCTTTGTTTTGGCTCGATTCGCAAGAGGGCATTCGATACGAATGGGAGAGTAGTGTTTCCATGATTAAAGACCTGTCCATATTGATTGCAAGCGCGGCGGCGATTGTCGTCGCGGTTCGTTTTTTGCTGATTCCGGGGATCGGGCGAATCGGCGCGGCGCTGAAGTTTTCTGCGAAGGTGCGCGGACAGATGATCGGCTATGCCACCAGTGTGCCGGAGTTCACCGTGCTGGTGGCGGGGGC
>DAOUQA010000119.1 GCA_030625905.1 Kiritimatiellales bacterium
CGATCCTTAAAACCTCGCGCGAGACACTGCCCCATCCCAACCTGTTGGTGGGCAATAGTAGCAAGGACGATGCCGCGGCGTACGATCTTGGCAATGGAACCTCTGTGCTGAGCACCACCGACTTTTTCATGCCGATCGTCGACGATCCCTTCACCTTCGGGCGCATCGCCGCCACCAACGCGCTCAGCGATATCTATGCGATGGGCGGCAAGCCGCTGATGGCGATCTCCATTTTTGGCTGGCCGATCAAAAAGCTTTCCGACGAGGTGGCGCGTCAGGTGATCGACGGCGGACGCGCCGCGTGCGACGACGCGGGCATCCCACTGGCGGGCGGACACTCCATCGATTCGCCGGAGCCGATCTTCGGACTGGCGGTGACAGGACTGGTCGACAACAAACACCTAAAGCAAAACAATACCGCCGAGCCGGACTGCGAGATCTTCCTCACCAAACCGCTCGGCATCGGCATCCTCTCCACCGCGCAAAAGATGGGAGTGATCAAACCCGGCCATATCAATGCCTCCATCGAAACCATGTGCACACTCAACACGCTCGGCGCGGAGATTGCCAAACTGGAAGGCGTGGTGGCCCTTACCGACGTGACCGGCTTCGGCCTGCTTGGCCACCTTGGCGAAATCTGTGAGGGCAGCGGAATCTCCGCCACCATCCAATACAGCCGCGTGCCCAAACTTCCGAACGTTGAACAATACCTTGCGCAAGGTTGCATTCCGGGAGGAAACGTCAACAACTTCAAGAGCTACGGCCACACCCTCGGTGAAATGACCGAGGAGCAGCGGGGCATCCTGTGCGACCCGCAGACCTCCGGGGGGCTGCTGGCCATCGTACGCAAATCCGCCGTCGCCAATTTCCTGGCACTAACCGCCGGGGCCGGCCTTCAACTGGAAACCATCGGCCAGACCCGCCCGCGTGGCGATAAATCAATCGAGATCAACTAAGGGGAACCACGGAATACACGGAATACACGGAACCTAATCTATAGTGTTTTCCGTGTATTCAGTGTATTCCGTGGTTAAGAAATCATGGAACTACCGACGACCAACGACTTCCGAAAGATTGTGCTCAACGATGTGCCGCTCATTGACGTGCGCGCACCCATCGAGTTTGAGGGCGGCGCGTTCCCGACCTCCATCAATCTGCCGCTGATGAACGACGAGGAGCGGCACCTCGTCGGTATTCGCTACAAGGAACAGGGCAACGCCGAGGCGGTCGAGCTGGGGCATGAGCTGGTTGGCGGAATAGTGAAACAGGAACGAATCAACGCTTGGGTAGAGCAGTTCGAGCGCTGCCCCGACACGCTGCTCTACTGCTTCCGTGGCGGCATGCGCTCCAAGATCAGCCAGCAGTGGGTCACCGAGGAGACCGGCATGGTTATTCCGCGTCTGGAAGGCGGCTACAAAGCCTTCCGCAACTATCTACTCGACCAGCTCGATCCCGCCAACCTGACAGGGAAGCCCGTCATTCTAGGCGGGCGCACCGGAACCGGGAAAACCATCCTGCTTCAACAGCTGGAAAACGCAGTCGATCTAGAAGCCATCGCCAACCACCGCGGCTCCTCCTTCGGACGCTTCACCACACCGCAACCCGGCCCCATCGATTTTGAAAATAGCTTGGCGTGGGCACTCATCCAGCATGCCGCGGCGGGATACCGGCACATCATCCTCGAAGACGAAGGCCGCAACATTGGCGACCGCTACCTGCCCAAACCGCTCGTCGAACACTTTGGCAAAGCCAATCTCGTCGTGCTTGAGCGGTCGATGGAGGAACGCGTGAAAATCACCTTCGATGAATATATTACCGCCGCCCAACTCGAATACAATACGGCCTATGGCGACGAGAGCGGGATCGAAGAATGGCTCTCCTACATGGACAACTGCATCGATCGTATCCGCAAGCGGCTGGGCGGCCTGCGCCACCAGCAAATCAAGCAGTTGCTCCACGCCGCACAGGAAAGCGGCGACCCCGAACGGCACAGGGAATGGATCGAACCGCTCCTGCGCGACTACTACGATCCAATGTATGACTACCAGATCCAGAACAAGAGCAGCACTATCGTCTTCAAGGGCAATGCTTCTGAGGTTCTGGGCTACTTGCAATCGATTGATGTGTAGGGCGGAGCTTCTTGGAGTGCGGCGGCTGGACGCCGCTTTAAAAGCGCTGTCGAGCCAGCGCACTCCAAAACGGGTTAAGCCAATCCCAGCTTCGACCGATAAAATGCCAGCTCAGCGATGGAGGCCTTGATGTCGAAGAGGGCATCGTGGGCGTTAGCGGCGGAAATGCCGCCGCCGGGGAAATATTGGTTCAACTGCTCCACGCTTTCCTTATCGAATGGCTGCTGTTCAGCCCAGTCCGCCCATTGGATTTTGAGGGTGGAGACATCGAGCAGGCGGTAGTGCAGACGGCTTCCAAATTTCGGGAGAAACCTGCGCATCAGGAACCAGTCATTGTGCACGCTGTTGCCGGCGAGCACGGGGCGGTCGGCCATCTCCTTGCACGGTGTTCCGCAATATTGGTCGAGCAGTACGGCAATCTGGCGGTCTGCCTCCTCAATGCCGACCGCCTCGTCGGAACGACACCGCTCGACCAATCCGGAAAGGTTTTCGGCAACCCAGGGGCTGACTTCCTCCCCCTCCTCCAGCTTGATACAGAGATCAAGGTCGACTTCAGGTGAGTGCAGGCGGTTGAGATTGGTGTCGGTGATAATAACGGCTACCTGCAGCAGGCGCGCCTGATCGAGTTCGAGCGAGGTAAACTCGGCATCGAACCAGATGTAGGCGGATGATTTTTTCTTTTCAGACATGGTGGGATTGAAGCATAGATGAACTTGATGCGACAAGTCGCAACGAAAGCGGGGTTGTAAAACGATGGAAAACAAAATAGTCCCGCATGCCGGAAAAACGAAAAAACCCCACAGCCTTCCGGCGATGGGGTTTTGCACGAAGCAGGCTTCGGTTATTCGACGGTGGGGCTTTCAGCCACCGGAGCAGCAATGGAATCCACCCACTCGAGCAACACCATTTTCGAACCGTCGGACATGCGGCGACCGAGCTTGACGATACGGGTGTAGCCTCCGGCGCGATCGGCAAACGAAGGGGCAACATTATCAAAGAGCTCCTTAACGGAGTCGACCTGCTTCAGCGTGGAGATCGCCTGGCGGCGGTGCGCAAGCGTACCCTTCTTGCCGAGCGTAACCATCTTTCCGGCCAGACTGCGGGCAGCCCTGGCTTTCGGAAGCGTGGTCTTGATCCGTTTGTTGTCGATCAGGGCACAAACCAGATTTGCAAGCAATTCATTGCGGTGCGCGCTGGTGCGGCCAAGTTTTACTGTTCTTTTTCGATGTCTCATTGTTCCAGCCTCGGGATATGGATTAAACTAGTCTTCGCTGACCGGTACCCTGAGCAGGTCGGCATCAAAGGTCATTCCCAGCGAAAGCCCCATCTCTAGGATCTTCGCCTTGATTTCGTTCAGCGACTTCTTGCCAAAGTTGCGGTATTTCAGCATTTCGGCCTCGGTCTTCTGCGCCAGTTCGCCAACGGTGGTGATGTTGGCGTTGTTCAGGCAGTTGGCGGCACGGACGCTGAGCTCGATTTCGTTCACGCTGATATTGAGCTTCTTGCGCAATTCTTCCTTTTCGAGGTCGATCTGCTTTTCGCTCTCCTCGAACTCGATGAGATCCTTGTCGTAGCTGACGAAGACATCGAGATGGTGGCGAAGGATCGCGGCGGACATGGTCAATGCATCGTCGGGAATAACGCGACCATCCGTCCATATTTCGATTACAAGCTTATCATAGTCGGTACGGCGACCCACCCGGGTGTTTTCAACGGAAAACTTGACGCGACGAACCGGGGAGAAAAGGCAGTCAACCGGAATGACACCGATCTCCTGGTTTTCCTTCTTGTTCAGATCTGCCGGGCAGTAGCCACGACCGATCCGGACTTCCATCTCGGCTTCAAAGACACCGCCTTTGGCCAAGGTGCAAATCTGAAAATCGGGATTGAGCACTTCAATGCTCTCGTCGGCCTGGATATCGCCCGCTGTGACTTCGCCCGGTCCCTCGACCTTGATTTTCACGGTTTGCGTTTCGCGGGAATAACTCTTAAAGAGCAGTTGCTTGATATTCAGGATGATGTCGGTGACATCTTCCACCACGCCATCGAGGCTGCAGAATTCGTGAGGCGCCCCTTTGATTTTGATGGATGAAACCGCGGTACCTTCAAGCGAAGACAGCAACACACGGCGAAGCGAATTGCCCATCGTGCGGCCGTAGCCTGCTTCAAAAGGTTCAGCGTAGAACTTGCCATAGGCGTCGGTAGAAACCGATTCGTCCTTGGCGACTTGTTTCGGCATTTCGAACCGACCGAGTCTTGTAGCCATGATATGTCCTCCCAGAACCGGGCATTAACCGGCTCGTATGGTGTTTAATGTTATGTTAACTATAAAATCTATACGCGACGGCGTTTTGGCGGACGGCAGCCATTGTGCGGAATCGCGGTCGTATCCTTGATCACTGTGATCGCCAACCCGGCGGATTGGATGGCGCGAACGGCGGATTCGCGCCCGGCTCCCGGCCCCTGTACGCGGACTTCGACTTCCGTCATGCCATGCCCGATGGCAGCGCGGGCGGCCTCCTGCGCAACGGTGGTTGCGGCAAAGGCCGTGCTCTTGCGGGATCCTTTAAAGTTACAGCGCCCCGCACTGCTCCAGGAAACCACGTTTCCGCGCATATCGGTAATGGAAACGATCGTGTTGTTGAAAGTGGTCTTGACGAAGGCAATCCCGAACGGAACGTTCTTGGAGCCTTTGCGTTTCTTGATCGGCTCGACCTTTGCGTCGGCAAGCAGCTCGGCAGCAGTGGCCAGCTTGGGTCGCTTGTCGTCATCCGCTTTCTCCTTCGGAGCCGCCTCTTTCGCCGCTTTCGGCTCTTCTTTCTTCGGCTCTTTGGCTTTTGCTTCGGCGGGAGCCGCCTCTTGGGCGGGCTTTTCGTCGGTTGCAACAGGTGCTGCTGCTTCGGCCGCTTTTTCTTCTACTTCAACTTTTTCTTCTGCCATGGGAATATTCCTTAATTATAAGTCAGTGGCCAAACCCTACTTTGTAGCCTTCACGGCAGAACGGGCTTCCTTGCCGCGAACCACGCCGACGGTACGCTTGACCCCCTTGCGGGTGCGTGCATTCGTCTTGGTGCGCTGTCCGCGAACCGGCAACCCACGACGGTGGCGAATACCCCGGTAGGAACCGATTGAAATCAGACGGCGAATATTGGCGGAGGTCTCGCGGCGGAGATCCCCTTCTATGTTGTAGTCCGACTGAAGAACGGAAACGAGGTGCTGAATATCTTCATCCGACAGGTCGTCCGCTTTCATAACGGATTCAAGCTTAGCCTTTACAATCACTTCCTTGGCGAGGGTCGGGCCGATTCCATAAATATACCGCAAGGCGTATTCCAGCCTCTTTCTTCCGGGGATGTCTATACCGAGTACACGTGGCATTGAAAAACTCCTTGATTATCCTTGGCGCTGTTTATGGCGCGGGTTCGTGCAAACGATGCGAACCACACCTTTGCGCCTGATCACCTTACACTGTTCACACATTCGTTTGACTGAAGCTCTTACTTTCATATCATCCATCCTGATTTGTCACCAACCGCCCTTTGGACATGTCGTAGGGCGACATCTCGACCTTTGCTTCCTTACCGATTTCCAGCCCGGCTCGACGCCCGCCACCACGCCTAAAAAACGCCGTGAAACGGTGTCCATTACGTAGTTCTGCGTCAAAAGCGTTGTTGTCTATCACGGACAACAAGCGTGCGTCTAGTAAAATTGTCTCTTTTTTATCCACCAAATCCCCTTTTCCACTCTGCGCCGACTCGTGACGCAACAGCGCCGCCCGCCTGCACAACTTTTCCGCCCCACGAAAAAGGGGTCACCCGCAAGCGGCCCAAGGAGAGTGGTGCACCCGAATGGAGTCGAACCATCACGCCATTGCTGGCACAAGAACCTGAATCTTGCGTGTCTACCAATTTCACCACGGGTGCGTGAAAAGGCCGTTATGTATACCCATCCGCCCAAAACGAGTCAACGCCCGAAGCCCAAAAAGTCGGAGCTCATCAAACCCCTTGGATACGCTGACCTTCATCTCTTGCATGCATCCCATGCTATGCATCGTGAACAGCCCGGCAAACAGATTATGCCGGAAAGCGGGGAGCAATAAAGACGGGCGGATGCATATAGAGCGGCTCGAAGGGTTCGGTTTCAATGCCTTTTTCCAGCCGCTGGAAAACCAGTTCCCCCAATTTCCCAGCCGTTGGAAAAACAGGTTCGGTTTTTTCCAAGGTTCGAAAATTGGCCAACAGTTCCTCCAACCGACCGTGATCAGGGCTGACAACGAGCGCGTCCGCCGGAACAAAGTCGGCCAGTTC
>DAOUQA010000199.1 GCA_030625905.1 Kiritimatiellales bacterium
AGCTCAGATGGTGCACTGGTTCGCATGATCGAGGAAAAGCGTGAATCGGGCATCTTTCTCTCCGTGCTCGGTTTCGGCACCGGCAACTACAAGGATTCCAAGATGGAGCAGCTGGCCGACAAGGGCAACGGAAACTATGCCTACATCGACGATATCCTTGAGGCGAAGAAAGTGCTTGTTACCGAAATGGGCGGCACACTCGTCACCATCGCCAAGGATGTAAAGATCCAGGTCGAGTTCAATCCGGCACAGGTCAAGGCCTACCGCCTTGTCGGCTACGAAAACCGTATACTTGCCGCGGAGGATTTCGCCGACGACCAGAAGGATGCCGGGGAACTCGGGGCGGGGCACACCGTTACCGCACTCTACGAACTGATCCTTGCCGGGTCGAGGGAACAGGTGCCTATGGCCGGGGAGCTAAAATACCAACAGACCAGGCTGGTCGAGAGCGACGATTTGATGACCGTTAAGCTGCGCTACAAGCAGCCCGATGGTGACACCAGCAAGTTGATCACCCAGACGGTTGCCGCGAGCGATATCCACGGCAGGGAAGGATCCGGAAACATCCGGTTTGCCAGCGCCGTGGCCGAATTCGGGCTGCTACTACGTGATTCCGAATACAAGGGTTCCGCCAGCTACGACCAGATTCTACAGCGCGCAAGAAATTCGAAGGGGCAGGACACCGAAGGCTACCGCGCCGAATTCATCCGCCTCGTCGAAAAGGCGCAGTTGCTGGATCGCTCATCAATCAAATAGAAACCTCTTCGGAACGTTACATCCAGATTGACGGCCGTCGATCTGGATGTAACGTTCCGCTGTTGGCTACACACGGCGGAGAGACCTCGACACGGCGGGGCTTTCATGTACAATCCCTTTTCAATTTTTGGGAAGGGATGCCATGAGGGTTTTATTGGTTGGGGATATTGTCGGGAAGCCGGGGCGCGCCGCGTTCCTGCAGGTGGTGAACAGGCTGAAGGCCGAAGACCGGGTCGATTTCGTAATCGCATGCGGCGAAAACGCGGCGGCGGGACGGGGGCCGACACTGGAGATTGCGCAGTCGCTGCTCAATGCGGGTGCGGATGTGGTCACGCTGGGTGACCACGCCTGGGACAGCAAGGATATGGTGGCCGGAATCGACCTCGATCCGCGCATCATCCGCCCGTCCAACTTTTCGAAGGGTGCGCCTGGCAAGGGCTGGGTGCGGGTCGATACGCCCGAGGGCGAGCTGGTGGTGATCCAATTGATCGGTCGTGTCTTCATGCAGCCCAACTATGACTGCCCGTTTCAGGAGGTTGATCGTTTGCTGAATGGAAATCTTGATTTGGGCAAGGTGGTGTTTGTGGATATGCACGGCGAGGCCTCCTCCGAGCGCATGGCGCTGGGACGCCATCTCGACGGTCGTGTCTCCGCTGTGTTCGGCACGCACACCCACTGTCAAACCTCCGACGAAACCGTATTCCCCAACGGCACCGCCTACATTACCGATCTCGGAATGACCGGACCCAAGGATTCCGTCCTCGGTCGCGAAGTCGAGCCGGTCGTCAAAAAGTTCCTCACGGGGGTTCCGCAAAAGTTTGATGTCGCCAAGGGTGATCCCACCCTCGAAGGCGCCATCGTCGATGTGGATATGAAGACGGGCAAAGCCAACCGCATCGAGCGGCTCCGGATTCAATTGTAGGTTGCTGCAAAATTCTTCACTACATCTCTCTAAGGTGGGCCTCTCCTTAGAGCGGTCGAAAGGCTTAACCCACAGTTTTGGGAATGAACCTTAAAGGATATCAATAAACGACATTGGTAAATAATAGTCAGTATCGGCAAATTATTAATCTTTATGAAATACATTCACTGCGCCACTATCCGGCTATCAATCGGTAGGCAGGTGAACATATGGATTTAAATTTAATGATTAAACCTGAACTGGATCCGGATTTTGAACCGGCAGTCCTCTGGAGCCGGGAATATCAAGCGCGGGTTAACGAATCCGAAGCCCCGGTTGGGATTTCCGTTGCGCTGGTGCGCCCCGACGAAACCTGCTCGGTCTTCAACACACGGATTCTTCCGCTTAAAGAAGAAAATGAAGTGATGACGCTGCGCTATCTGGAGCGCACCCTTAAGTTCCTGCTGTGGCAGCGCGGTGGCAGCAAGGTGCTGGTTTCCGGATGCGCTCCAATTACAGAGAAGCTTGCCTCCATCTATTCGCCCGAAGGCGCGCGCGGGTTTGACTATGAATTCTTCGGCGAAAAGACCTACCTCCAACCCTTGGAAATCGTGGCCTGCACCGCCGATGAGATTCCGGAAGCCAATGAACAGGCGATGCCGCTGGGGCGCCACCTCGATGGCTGCCGGATCGGCTTCGATCTGGGCGGCTCCGATCGTAAATGCGCGGCGGTGATCGATGGCGAGGTGGTCTTTTCCGAAGAGGTGGAATGGAATCCCTATTTTGAGAGCGACCCGAACTACCACATCGAGGGCATCAACGACACGCTGAAGCGTGCGGCAGCTCATTTGCCGCATGTCGATGCCATCGGCGGTAGCGCTGCAGGCGTCTACGTCAACAACGAGGTGCGCGTGGCTTCGCTCTTCCGCGGTGTTTCGGCGACGGATTTCGAGTCGAAGGTGCGGCACCTCTTTTTCGACTTGAAGGAGCGCTGGGGCAACATTCCGTTCGAGGTGGTCAACGACGGAGAAGTGACCGCGCTGGCGGGTTCGATGTCGTCGAACGAAAACGCGGTGCTCGGGCTTGCCATGGGCACCAGCGAGGCGGCGGGCTATGTGACGCCCGACGGCAACATTACCCCATGGCTCAATGAGCTGGCCTTCGCGCCGGTCGACTACCGCAAAGATGCCCCCGCCGACGAATGGTCGGGCGACATCGGTTGCGGCGTGCAGTATTTTTCACAGCAAGCCGTTGCGCGGTTGGGTCCTCTAGCAGGCATCGAACTCCCAGAGGGCATGCCGTTTCCTGATCAACTGGTTGCAGTGCAGAAGCGCATGGCTGCAGGCGATAAACGCGCTGCGAAAATCTATTCGACTATCGGAACCTATCTGGGCTACACGATCGCCCACTATGCCGATTTCTACGAAATCCGAAAAATCCTCTTGCTCGGCCGCGTAACCAGCGGGGAAGGTGGTTCGATCATTATTGAAAAGGCGAACGAAGTGCTTTCCGCAGCGTTCCCGGAACTTGAAAAGCAAATTGAAATCGTTACGCCGAACGAGAAGGATAAGCGGCATGGGCAGGCCGTGGCGGCCGCCAGCCTGCCGGGAATTAAACAGAATAATTGAAACAGAATGATTCCGTTGCAAAGAGACAATTATTCTGTTCGAAATTATTCTGTTAAAAAACTGATCGGAGAGGAATAGATGAATCCATACCTCGAATTTGTTGAAGGGATCTACGCCGGGATTGAAGCCGCGCGGGGAGTCACCGTGTCCGGAAAAACGGAGCCGATTGAATCCAGTTCCAAGGTACTGCTCTTTTCGCCGCATCCGGACGACGAGTGCATTACGGGCTTGCTACCGCTGCGCCTGATGCGCGAGGCCGGAAAGCAGATCATCAATGTTCCCGTCACCTTCGGCAGCAACGTCGAGCGTCAGGCCGAACGCGCCGCTGAGCTAAAAAATGCCTGCGATTTCCTTGGATGGGAGATTCTTGAACGATCTGGCTTTGGGCGTCTGGAAAAATCCGACGTAGTCGGAATATTAAAAACAATCCGTCCGAGAATTGTTTTTATGCCACATTCTCTGGACTGGAACTCGCGGCACATTTCAACTCACTTCCTGGTGATGGATGCGCTCAAGCAAATAGGGAACGACTTTAACTGTACCGTGGTGGAAACCGAATTTTGGGGGGCGATGGACGATCCCAACTTGATGGTCGAGGCCGACGCTCAGACGCTGGCCGACCTCG
>DAOUQA010000185.1 GCA_030625905.1 Kiritimatiellales bacterium
ATCAACTCGATGCACCACATTGTGCATGAAAACGACCCCTTCTGGCAGACCGTCCGCGACCTCAAGCAGGTGCTTGACCCGAACAATATTATTGCGCCCGGGCGTTATAATCTTGTCTGAACTCTTCCACCTCTTGGAATTTCCGGGGCTGGGAAACAAGATTCCGCAATTGTGCGTTGAAAATCGCGCATTTCCTGTTAAACTGTTAACGCTCATAGTAAATGCAGGGGAGCGTTACATGACGGGCAGGGGGATAATCTGTTTATTGATCGCCTATCTATTGGGCGGCATCTGCACGGGCTATTATCTCGTGCGCATCAAGGCGCAAGTGGATATCCGCGAGCATGGAAGCGGCGGTGTTGGTGCGCGTAATGTGGGGCGGATTCTCGGAAAACCCGGCTTTGTGGCCACCCTGCTTGGCGATGCGCTCAAAGGTGTGCTGGCCATTGTGCTGGCTCGGAAGTTCGGGATCGCCGATCCCGCTGTTGCGCTGGTGCTCGTTGCCGTCATTGCCGGGCACATCTGGCCGTTGCCGCTTCACTTTCGTGGCGGGCGTGGCATTGCAACGGCCATCGGAGCCTATCTCGCCTACGACTATAATCTGGCATTGCTCCTTCTTGGCATCACCGCGGTGCTGATGATCTTTCGGCGAGGCTTCATTCTTAGCGGCTTGGTGGCCTTCCTGCTGTTGCCGCTTGTTGCGTATGTTTTGGGAATGCCCAGCCACACCATTGCGGCGCTGGCGGGGTCGTCGGTCATTATTCTTTTCGCGCACCGCGAACGTATCCGCAAGGCGTTTGCGGAAGTACTACCCCAAAAGGAGGCGTAAGGGATTGGTGAATTTTGAAGGCTGATTTTTGGGTCTGCGACGCCTTTGTTTATAGAAGGCCAACGCCGATTGAGCTCCATAAATCAAAAGTCGAAGATTAAAAATTTGTTGTTAACCTTCTGGGGGTGCTTTGGTTAGGCGCGTAAGCATGCTGGAAATTTGAAAGGAAAAATAAAATGGGTCTGTTGGATGAGTTTGTATTTAAAGTCGCTGAGCAACCGTGGGAGGTCGAGGCCGTCCATGCACTGAACTATAAAACCTTCGTCGAGGAGATCCCCCAGCACGCGCCCAATTGCGAAAGGAAGCTGGTCGACAAGTTCCACGAGGAAAACACGTATATTATCTGCGCCAATGAAGAGCGGCAGGAACTCGCCGGCATGATTGCCTTTCGCGACAAGCGGCCGTTCTCGCTCGACCAAAAACTTGAAACCCTTGACTCCTACCTGCCTTCCGACCGCTCGCTCTGCGAGATCCGTCTGCTCGCCGTCGAAGAGGAATACCGTTATACCCGAATTTCACAGGGTCTTATTGCCCGACTTGTTCAGCATGCCATCGACCGTGGGCGCGACCTTTTCGTCATCTCAGGCACGGTCCGTCAGATCAAGCTATACAAGTATCTTGGTTTTGTTCCCTTTGGTCCCCTGGTCGGAAGCGAGGGTGCGCAGTACCAGCCGATGTACGGTACGATCGAGGCCTACCACGACCTCAAGGATCGTTCCCGCTCGTTTGCCAAGGAGACCCCCGAACTTTCCAGCGACGATACCGCTGCCTTCAACTTTCTGCCCGGCCCCGTCGACTTCTCCAAGCAGGTGCAGGAGGTCTACAACGGAAAACCCTGCTCGCACCGAGGCGAAGCCTTCGTGAAGGATTTCCAGAAGGTGCGCGAGTTGCTGTGCGGCCTGATGAATGCCGGGCAGGTCGAAATCATGATGGGTTCGGGCACGCTTGCCAACGATGCCATCGCCGGGCAGCTTTCCCTGCTATGCCGCCCCGGGCTCATCCTTGTTAGCGGTGAATTTGGCCGACGCCTGGTGAAGAACGCCAACGGCGCAAAACTCATTTTCCAAGCCTTGGAAATCCCTGAAGGGCAGGCCTTCGAAAAATCGGACATCGAACGGGCATTGAAGGAAAACCCCGGGGTGGAGTGGATTTGGGGAACGCACTGCGAAACCTCCACCGGCGTGCTCAACGACCTCGAGATGTACAAGCAACTATGTGCCGAACGCGGCATCAAGCTCTGCATGGACTGCATCAGTTCCATTGGCACCGTGCCGGTCGACCTTTCCGGGGTCTACCTCGCCTCGGGAACCAGCGGCAAGGGTCTGGCCTCCATTTGCGGCCTTTGCATGGTGTTCCACAACCACGACCTGCAACCCGTACCCGACTTCCTTCCCTGCGTGCTCGACCTTGGCATCTACCAGGCCAGCGACGGCATCCCATACACCATCCAATCCAATCTCGTCTATGCGTTGCTTGCCGCACTCAAGGCGCACGACTGGGACAAGCGCTTCGATGATGTGCGCGGCTGGTCAACCGCGATCCGCCGCAAGCTCGCGGCGATCGATGCTCCGATCCTTGCACCCGACTCCTGCGCCATGCCCGCTGTCGTCACCATCGCCCTTCCGGAAATCCACTCGTCGGAAACCATTGGCGACCTACTCAAGGAACACGGCATACTCATCAGCTATCGCAGCCACTACCTGCTTGAGCGCAACTGGATCCAGGCCTGCATGATGGGTGCCGAGCACAAACCCGCGGAAAAGTTTGTCCGCCTACTCAAGAAGGAGCTCACGCGGTAGAAAAAGATTGTCGTTCCGCCTTTGGCCCGAATATTCACTATCTTGTGAAATATCTATTGAGCATTTTCCCCGGCTTGGTAGAATGACTTCGAAATTTGGGTACATGTGTAATGCGCATTAAAATAACAGGAGGACGAAATGGATAAGAAAAAAGTGCTAGGTATTGTCAATATAGTAGCTCCGATTCTGGTCACGATCGGCGCGATCAACTGGGGACTGGTTGGTCTGTTTGAATGGAACTTTATTGAAGAGGTCTTTTCGGATGGAGGCTCTGCACTCAGTACATCGACGCTGGCAAAAGTTATCTATATCCTGATTGGAGTCTCCGCGCTCTGGAATATCGGCTTGATTCCGAAGCTGATGAAAAAATAAACCGGAGTTAGGCTTTGGTATCGCGCCGCCTGTTCCGGGCGGCGTTTTTTACGCCGAGGTCGGCCGGTCGGCGACCCACTTGCGCATGGCGGCCTTGGTTTCCTTCCACTCCTTCGAGCTGTTGCGCTCCTTCACAAACTCCGTGTAGAGGTGGAAGAAGGATTGCCGGAAGGTTTCGATCAGCACCATGCGCTCCTGAAACTTTCCGACACGATCGAAGGCTTCGGTCTGCGGCAGCTTTAGGCTGCGGAAGATAAATTCGTCGGCATCGAACGTGAAGGTCCATGCCTCTTCGCCGCGCACAAACTGCACCTTGGCCTTTTTGAGCTTCTTGCCGCTGAGCAGGGCGGTGCGCGCTTCGGCGCTAAGCATCGGCTCGCCTTTGCGCAGGGTGATCTCGTGCGCGCCCTTGCCCTCCATCACGAAGGTGAGCGGGCCTTCGACCATGTAGGCGATCTCCCCGACCTCGGGAACATTTGCCAGTCCGCCGCGCTTTTCGGAGGAGTACCACAGCCACATCAAAAACTCGCGTCCGGCAGTGCCGTCGACCATGCCATCCTCCAGTTCGGCGGAAAAGCTGGCGGGCCCCCAGTTGTGCACATCAACACCTTCGGCCTTGGCGGCGATCGTTTCCGGATTGGCCGCCTCGGCCATGACGCCGGTGGTTTGCATCAGGCTTAGCACAAAGGCGTCGAGCTGCTTTTCGGAGGTGGCGGTGCAGTAGATCATGCGTGAGCGCTCGTCGAAGACAAAGTCGATGCCCTTGAGCTGCGGCGGCATGTCGGGTAGCAGGCGCTCCTTGACGTCCTTCTTGATTTCGCTCCGCGCCTGCTGGTTGAGGTATTCCTTGTTTTCGGCCTCCATCACGGCCATCTCCTCCACGGCGCACTCGGCACCCAGCAGGGAAGTGGGAACGGTCTTTTTGGCCTGTGTCAGGGTCAGGCGCAGATAGCCGCCAAGAAAGGCGTTTTCTTCGGTAATATTGCGGTCGAGCAGGTGGCGGCCCGCCACCCATCCGTGGACTTCCTCCTCGGCCAGCGTGGAAAACGGCGGTAATACTTGCGCGGCAAATTGGTCGACATCTTCCGCACCCAAATTGCGCGACGTGAAAAACATGCGGAAACTCAGCGATCCCTTTTCAAAACTCATCTTCTAATCCTATTTTTCAACACCAAGATCGCAAAGTACGCAAAGGGAAGCATGTTCGGATTCTTTGCTATCTTTGCGCCCTTCTGTTTAATTGTTTCTA
>DAOUQA010000082.1 GCA_030625905.1 Kiritimatiellales bacterium
AGTCTCCCGCAGATGGATAAAATATTCCAGCTTGTTGCGGATTTTATGCCGACGGGCGATCAGCCCGAGGCGATCGATGCACTGTGTACCGGACTTTCCAAGGGCCGGAAGTTCCAGACCTTGGAAGGCGTGACGGGTTCGGGTAAGACGTTCACAATCGCCAATGTAATTGCGCGGCAGGGTCGCCCCACCCTCGTTCTTTCGCACAACAAAACCCTCGCCGCCCAGCTCTACGCCGAGCTCAAGGCCTTCTTCCCCAACAATGCCGTCGAATACTTTGTCTCCTACTACGACTACTACCAACCGGAGGCCTACATTCCGCAAACCGACACCTTCATCGAAAAGGACTCGGCGATCAACGATGAGATCGAACGCCTCCGCCTCGCCGCCACCGACGCCCTGCTCAACCGGCGCGATGTCATCATCGTGGCCTCCGTCTCCTGCATCTATGGCCTTGGCTCGCCGGAGGACTATAAAAAGATGGTCGTCAGCGCAAAGGTCGGCGAAACGACCGACCGCGACGCCGTGCTAAAGAAGCTGGTCGAGATCCAATACGAGCGAAACGACTACGAACCCGGCCCCGGCACGTTTCGTGTGCGGGGCGACACGCTCGATATTTTCCCCTCCTATGCGAAGGACTATGGCATACGGCTCGAATTCTGGGGCGACGAGATCGAGGCGATAAAAAAGGTCGATCCACTGACCGGCGACACGCAGGAAAGCTTTGAGCAGATCATGGTTTCGCCTGCCAAGCATTTCGTGATGCCGCAGAGCAAGATCGATGCCGCGCTCGTGGCCATCCGCCGGGAGATGGAGCAACAGGTGGCGGAATTCGAACGGCAAAACCGGCTGATCGAGGCGCAGCGCATCAAGATGCGAACCGAGTATGATCTTGAAATGATGAAGGAGATTGGATTTTGCGGCGGTATTGAGAACTATTCGCGGCATTTGGCCGGTCGCCAACCCGGCGAGCGCCCGGAATGCCTGCTTGATTATTTCCCGGACGATCTCTTGATGGTGGTCGACGAGTCGCACGTCACTTTGCCGCAGGTGCGCGGCATGTACAACGGCGACCAGGCGCGCAAAGGCACACTCGTCGAGCACGGGTTCCGCCTGCCCTCGGCGCTCGACAACCGCCCGATGAACTTTGACGAGTTTATATCGGTCACGAACGAAACCATATTCCTTTCCGCCACGCCGGCCGCCTATGAACAGGAACACGCCGGCACACCGATCGAGCAGATCATCCGCCCGACCGGCATTGTCGATCCGCCCGTCGAACTGCGGCCGCTCAAGAATCAGATCGACGACCTAATGGAGGAGATCCGCATCCGTGCCGAACGGGGCGAACGCACACTGGTGACCACACTCACCAAGCGCACGGCGGAGGATCTCTCCGAATATCTCAAAAAGACCGGGTTAAGGGTGCAGTACCTCCATTCCGACATCGGTGCCTTGGAGCGGGTGGATATTTTGCGGGAACTGCGCGAAGGAAAATTTGACTGCCTCATCGGCATCAACCTGCTGCGCGAGGGGCTCGACCTGCCGGAGGTATCGCTCGTGGCCATCCTCGATGCCGACAAGGAGGGTTTCCTGCGTTCGGAGACCGCTTTGGTGCAGACGGCCGGGCGTGCCGCGCGTCATGTCGACGGGCTCGTTATCATGTATGCCGAAACCATCACCAACTCGATGCAGCGCATGCTCGACAAGTGCGACCACCGCCGACGCAAGCAACGCGCCTACAACGAGGAGCACGGTATCGTGCCGCAATCGATCAAGAAGGATATCCAAGAGAGCCTGAAGACGATCTACGAAACCGCCGAAGAAACCGTCGAAATGGCGGTGGCCGAAGATGGTGTGGAATATAGCGTCAGCGAAACCATCCACCAACTAGAGACTGAAATGCTCATCGCGGCCACGGATCTTGAATTCGAGCGCGCCGCCGTCCTGCGCGACCAGATCAAGGAGTTGAAGGAAGCGAAATAATCACTCAACGCAAAGTCGCCAAGTTCGCAAAGACTCGCAGAGAGAAAGGCTTCGCGTTCCTCGGCGTTCTCTGCGCCTTTGCGTTGAATAATCAGCGGGTGGCTTTTTTCAGCATTTCGCGTTCACGGTGCGTTAACGCACCCATGCCCTCTTTTCCAATCTTGTCGAGGATGTGGTCGATCTCGGCCTTGGAGAGGGTCTCTCCTCTTGATGCCGAACGCTGGGGTTTCGGTTTGCCTTTGCCAAGGAATGGAAGCTTGTTTTTCAGTTGCTGGATAACATGCGGATGCCGGAGCGAAAAGGCATAGCTGAAGCCGGCGATGCCGCCCATCAGGTGCGCGGCGTTGGCGATGCCGCCAATCATCGGCGTGGTGATCGTTTCATGTAATTCCCATATCGCCAAACCAAGAACCAGCACCCAGGTCCGGACGGGGATGACAAACCAGAGCAGAAGCTTCGCGTTGGGATAGAGCGCGCCCAAAGCACCCAAAATACCCATTATAGCTCCGGAGGCACCAAGACATGCGGCATATTCAGGCGCAAGCAACGACCAGCCAAGCCCTCCGAGAATGCCGCTGAGGTAGTATAAAATGAAGAAACGGTAGGATCCGAGCGTCCGCTCAACGGTAGGGCCGATGAAGAACAGTCCCAGCATATTCATGAGCAGATGGTTGAAGTTGGCGTGCACAAACATGTAGGTGAACAACTGCCCTACCGCAAGGTGCCGCATCCAATCGGCCTGTAGTGCAAACATGTTTCTCAATGGGATGCCAAACCCTCTTTCGATGAGGAAGGCGCCGATACTGATGATCAACAGGTATTTTGTCGCCGGGGTGATCCCGCGCATGCTGCCAATATCCCTTGGTTCTCCAAAATTCATATATTCCTTTCCAAAATCCCGCCGAGTAGACCGAAAGGTTCTGGTTCGGTCAATCCTGCAACGCGTTTGAATCACCGACAGGAAACCAACCGTTACGTTGAATATCGGGCTTGCCCATTTTCAACCGCTGGATATTATGGCGCGCGAACATTGAACCCCGGATCCTATTATGACCGACGAAAAGAAACCAACCGGACTGACCCTGCTGAAAAAAGGCGAAACGCGCTACCCGGCCTCGCCGGACGAGGCGGCGCTGGAAAGCTTCGAGAATACGAATGCACAGCGCAACTATTGGATTACTTTCCAGACCTCGGAATTCACCTCGCTCTGCCCGATTACCGGCCAACCGGATTTCGCAACGATCACGATCGAGTACATTCCCGGTGAATTGTGCGTGGAAAGCAAGTCGCTGAAGCTCTATCTTTTCTCGTTCCGGCAGATCGGCACGTTCTACGAGGAAATCGTCAACCGCATTTACTCCGACCTTTCCGAGCAGCTAAAACCGAAGCGGCTGGTCGTGAACGGCGACTTTACCGCCCGTGGCGGCATCACATCGAGCGTGAAGATCGATTCGGACGAAGCCTAGTAGCCAAGAACACTTAAACTTTCGTGTCGGGTAAAACCATCCACAGATTACACAGATGAATGAAAAATCTGTGCATATCTGCGTAATCTGTGGACAACGAGGACGCTGTCCCTCCATGCGGCATTACATCGAGTGTGTAATTCCCTAGTCTCCGCCATAGACGCAGCCGGAGGTCGGACTTTCCTTGATGACGATCTGCGCGAGTTGCGGGAGTTTCGGCTTTAGCTTTTCCCAAAGCCAGACCGAGAGGTTTTCGCTGGTGGGATTTTCAAGCCCCTCAACCTCGTTGAGAACAACATGGTCGAGCTGGTCGATGATCGGTTCGGCAGCAGCACACAGGACGTTGAAATCAAGAATCCAACCTTTGGCGGGATCGACCTCCCCTTCCAAATGAACCTCCAGCACAAAAGTGTGTCCATGAAGTTTTCCACACTTGTGCCCCTCTTCCACCTTGGTCAGGCGATGGGCGGCATCAAATTTGAATTCCTTGTAGATTCTCATTTTCGGCATGGCGAGGATTCCTTCCTAGAACTATTGCACGTATTTACGGGGATCTTTTTTGCCCGCGTCTGCAAACCCTTTCAACCTCAACAAACACGAATCGCAGTGCCCGCAGGCGCGCCCGTCGGGCGCAGGGTCGTAGCAACTGTTGGTTTTAGCGTAATCCACCCCCAAGTCCAGCCCGCGTTTAATGATTTCAGCTTTCGTGAGATCAATCAACGGCGTGTGAAGGGTCAGTTTTTGCCCCTGTACCCCGGCCACTGTCGCCAGATTTGCCATGGTTTCATAAGCGGTAATGAACTCCGGTCGACAGTCGGGATAGCCGCTGTAGTCGAGGGCATTGACCCCAATAAAGATAGTGTTGGCACCAAGCACTTCCGCCCAGGCCAAGGCATACGAAAGAAAGATTGTATTGCGCGCGGGGACATAGGTGACGGGGATCCCGTCGGTGGGCAACTCTTCCACCGAACCGTGTTTCGGTACCTCGATTTCATCCGTCAGAGCCGAGCCGCCAAACGCACGCAGGTCGATCTCGACCACCTTGAACTCTTTGGCGCAGGTGCGCGCCTGCTCGGCGGCGCAATCGAGTTCGATCGAGTGGCGTTGTCCATAGCTGAACGACATGGCATGGATCTCAAACCCTTCGTCCACTGCCATCGCCATCACCGTGGCCGAATCAAGTCCGCCGCTCAGCAACACCACCGCTTTCTTCTTTCTACTCATCATATTCTTCCGAAATCATATCCACAGATTTCACAGATTATCAGGATTAAAATCTGTGAGCATCTGCGCAATCTGTGGATTTTATTTTTTCTGAGCTTGGGTATTCTATGGTTAATAAATCAGAGCATTTTCATCATTATATGGGTTTGGGGAATCACCCGGACGTTCGGCAACTGTGTGGCCACCTTGTCCTGCCAGCGCAGGAGTTGCTCACCGGTCGGTACCGCATCGGTTCTTTTGGCCTTGGTCATGGGTTGGATGACAATCAATGTATCCTCTCCTCCGGCCTTCTTGATTCCCTTCGCCGCCTCCATCATCTCCCCTTCGTGGGTTTCGGCGGAGAGCACAAGCTTGACGAATACCTCGACGTTCCAGTCGCGGCAGGTCTTGAGGAACTGCCAATGCGCGGGGAAAGTGCTCTTTTCATGGGTCACGCTTTCGAGCTTCACATCCATGGCCACGATGTCGATCCATTCGATGACAGACTTGAGCTGTTGCGTGAGATCGCCCGCCGTTTCGAGGTAGATGTTGTAGCCGTCGCCGCAAAGCTGCGGCAGCAATTCGTGCAGGTAGTTGACTTGCAGCAACGGATCACCGCCGGTCAGGGAAATGCGGCGGTTGTTCCTTTTTGCATCCACCTCGCGTACAAGCTCCATGAGCTTTTCGGTCGTCATCGGGTTGGGGATTTTCCCAAAGCTTCCCGAGCCAGGAATCGTTTCAACCAAAACTGTCTCGGTGCGTCCGGTCTCCGTATCGCAAAAGGTGCAATCGCGATGGCAGCCGCAGAAGCGGAGGAACAGATGCCGTTCGCCCACATAGGGGCCTTCGCCCTGCACCGAACTGAAAATTTCTGAAAGGTATGCCTTCATATGAACCGCAGAATATCGAACATGGAATGATGAATCACGAAGGCTTTTCTACACCGTCGCAAAAAACGTTGCAAGGTCGCCAAACGAATCAAAATATACCGAAGCTTCATAGCCCCGCTCCTCGCCGAACCCGTATCGGACAAAGGCGCTTTTGACGCCCGCGTTTTCCGCTACAGCGAGGTCGGTATAGTGGTCGCCCACCATCCAAACATGGGACCGTTCCATGGCGGCGGCTTCCATGCAGTGGAAAATCCCGTCGGGTTCCGGCTTGAGCTTTTCAATGTCGCCGCCGCCAATGATGGAATCGAAATATCCATCGAGGCCAAAATGCTTTAGGATTTCCCGGCTGGGATCGCCCGGCTTGTTGGTGAGCAACGCCAGCTTGTGGCCTGCCGCCGCCAACCGGGGGATGCCTTCGGCCACGCCATTGTAGATCGTTGTATGAACCGTTAGGTGCGACCCGTAGTAGTCCTTGTTGATCTGCAGCGCCTCTTCGAAATCAACTTTCGCGCCCTGTAGCGACCGTTCCACCAGCAATCGCACTCCGTTTCCGACATAGCTACTTGCGATTTCGAGAGGCAGGCGGTCGAGACCATAGTGCCTTCGCATGTGGTTGACCCCCTCCGCCAGATCCCTCCGCGAGTCGATCAACGTTCCGTCCAGATCAAAGATGAGCAGTTTGGGATTCATGCGGAGAGCAACTCCCTCCAGGTAAACACGGGGACATCGGGCGGAAACTCCACGGGCTGGTCATTGTCGATCGCGACCACATGAGCCCCCGCCGCACGGGCGGCATCGATCCCCATCAGTTGATCATCGAAGACCAGCGTGTTCAAAGGATCGCCCCGAAGCTTTTGGATGGTAATCTCGATCATCTCCGGATCGGGCTTTCGGTTTTCCACCTCGTCGGCGGTCGTAATGCAGTCGAAATATTCCGTCAAACCCGCCTCTTCCAGCGCGGGCTGGACAAAGCAGAGCGGCGAATTGCTTGCCAGCGCCAGCGGTTTTTTCCCATGCCACAGCTCCAGGAATTCGCGCGCGCCCTCGAAAAGTTCCGCCACAAAGATTTCCTTCATGCGCCGCCGCTTCTGCGCGAGCACTTCTTCCGGATCAAGCAACAGGCCGTGCCGATCATTCAGCACACGGGCGAAGGGTATGCTGTGGGCGGCAAAGAATTCGTCGTACTCCCCCGGAGCCAATACGTATCCGCTTTGCTCGAGCACGGCATCGGCGAACGCCCGGGCGTGGTACTTGCCCGAATCGATCAGGGTTCCATCCATATCCAGAATAAACGCGTCAAATTCCAAAAGCTTCATGATTCAAAACCATCTTTGATTCGATAGGTTGCAATTCCCTCTATGCTTCACATCGTCCAGCACTGAAACTTGACAAGTTATGCGCTGCAGAGTGTCAGGATGACGGCTTTCTGTGCGTGGAGACGGTTTTCGGCTTCGTCGAATACGATCGACTGCGGCCCATCGATGACCTCCGCCGTCTGCTCGCGACCCCGGTTGGCAGGCAGGCAGTTCATAAAGAGGGCATCCGGCTTGGCGTGCGCCATCAATTCGCTATTCACCTGGTACGGCATGAACTTGGCGATGCGCTCATCCTCCTGCTCCTTTGGAATGTGGTAGCTCATCCACGAGTCGGTATAGACCACATCGGCATCCTTGATCGCTTCAACCGGATTGTCCGTCACACAGACCGAACCGCCGGACTCAGCAGCATAGTTGCAGCAATCTGCCACCACATCGGCACGGGGTGAATAGTCCACCCCGGCGGGCGAACCGATGCTGACGTGCAGTCCCGTCTTGGTGCCGCCGAACATCAGCGAGTGGGTCACATTGTTGAAGCCGTCGCCGAGGTAGGCCAGCTTGAGGCCCGCCAGCCGGCCCTTCTTTTCCTTGATCGTCTGGAGGTCGGCGAGAATCTGGCAGGGGTGGCTATCGTCGGTCAGCGCATTGATCACCGGAACGGTGGCGTATTGCGCCATCTCGAGCAGGTCTTCGTGCTTGAAGAGGCGCGCCATAATAAGGTCGATAAAGCGCGATGCGGTCTTAATGGAATCGCTGATGGTCTCCTTGCCGCTCCCCATCGGGGAGGTGCTGGTGTTGTAGTAGATGGCATGGCCACCCATTTGGGTCATGCCCGCTTCGAATGAAAGCCGCGTGCGCAGGCTGGGCTTCTCAAAAATCATCAACAGCGTTTTGCGGTTCATCACTTGACTGTATTTTTCCGGATCGGCTTTTACATTCTTGGCCAAATCCAGCACTTCCCGGATCTTTGCCGGGCTCCATTCCTTGAGTGAAATCAAATGCTCCATATTCTACCTCGTTTCAAATTCTTCACTGCAGAGACCCTAGCGGGTGGAAAAAACTAGTTTGGATTGCTTTCCGCATCGTAGGTGTTCACTTCATCCTGTCGGCCGAAAGTCATTAGGATTAATGCGGCGCGTACCCACATGCCGTTACGCACCTGACGCCAGAATATGGCGCGCGGATCGGAATCCACGGAGATGCTGATTTCCTTGCGGCGCGGCAACGGGTGCATGATGATGGCCGTTTTCTTCAATCGATCCAAATGCTCTGCATCAATGCTGAACGCAGAGGTGTCAATGGTGGTGCTTTCGCCATCGGCGTCCCACTCATCCTGTATGCGTGTCATATAGAGGGCGTCGGCCTTTGGCATCACCGATGCAAAATCCTGCGTCGTTTCATACTCCATGCCGGCGGCATCCAGCAGCTCCAAAACATCCTCGCCAATCTGCAGTTGCTCCGGCGCAACAAAATAAACCTTCACCTTCTTGTAGAGCGTCAGCAGCCACGCCAACGATCGCACGGTGCGGCCCCGCAACAAGTCGCCCACGAAGGCGATACTCTTGCCATCGATTCCACCGATATCCTCGAAACTACGCTCCAGCGTGTAGATATCCAGCAGCGCCTGTGTTGGATGCTGATCCGCACCCGATCCAGCATTCAAAACCGGGATCGGCCGGTTCGTGTTCGAGAGCATCCAGGCCACGCGCTCGGCAAACCCGCCAACCGGGTGGCGCATGATAATCATGTCCACATACGAGCTGAACGTCCGGACCGTATCCTCCGGCGATTCCCCCTTTACCTCGCTCGATGTCTTGCTGTCGCGCACATCCATGGTATCCAATCCAAGGATCTGGCAAGCGGCATTGTGGGAGAGATAGGTGCGCGATGAGGGCTGCGCAAAGTAGAGCATCGCCCGCTTATCGGAAAGTAGCGTACGCAGGAAGTTTGCCCCATCGCGTTGCTTCGAAATACGCCGGATTTTGGTCGCCAGTGCGCAGATTTCCTCCAGTTGTATCCGCGAAAACTGCTGTGCAATCAGCGTATGATACGTCGGTGCCTGGAAATATTCACCCTTTTCCGCCAGTGGAAGATCCTTGAACTCCTGCCACGATATTTCATTCAGTTGTTTTGCATTTCCCATGATTTCCATTCCCCCTTTTCAAGAACCCATTGATAATAGCGTACGCCACCATAAAGTCCACCCTTCCCATATCCCATTTCTTCGCCTAGGTTTCCCGTATGGCAACCGAAGAAGGAAACAACAGCACCCCCCGGGTCGACGGGGCGGTGCTTAAAGGCGTTATGCCGGGAACCGCACAGGTGGCCGATGCGCCCATTAGCGCGCAGGCTCTGCTGTGTCTTGATATTTTCAAGAATCTGGGACACAACATTCTCTGGGTAGCCGCCGATGTGCGCGAGATGGAGCGGTTGCACGAATCCATCCGTACCCTTGTGGAGCAGGCCTCCTTGCCTGCTCGCAGGCAGACAGGGATGTCTGCCCCGCAGATTCACCTCTTCCAACCCATGGAAAAAGATCCGGCGGTCTTCGGCGAGCACCTGCGCATCGTCAAGCAGCTGGCCGGGGAGAACCCCTTCATTATCATCACCTGCCCGCAGGCGCTGGAACAGGAGGTTCCAGTTGCAGGAAAATCCGGGCAGGCCCTCCGAACGCTCGCCATAGGCGAAGAGCAGAAGCTTGATGAACTGACGGAATGGATGTCCGAAGCGGGCTATGAGTTTGGAGTGGAGGTCTATTCGCAGGGCGAGGCCGCGCTCCGTGGCGGCATCCTCGACTGCTGGCCGCCCGGCTCCCCCCGCCCCGTCCGCATTGAATTCTTCGGCAATGAAATCAACTCGATCCGCTACTTCGACGACCAGACTCAATGCTCTATCGAAAAGACCGCTTCCATCGAGCTTCCGCAAATGGATTTCGGCTTTGCGGGCGAAGAGACGTGCCGCCTTTTGGAATTGCTTCCGCAAAATACGTTGATTATCGGCCTGGAAC
>DAOUQA010000077.1 GCA_030625905.1 Kiritimatiellales bacterium
TTAGCTTGGCGCATGGTATCTAATATCCGGTCACAGACGGAAAAATCAGTCTGGCCGTTACGCTCCCACGGCATGTCGATTTCTGAGGATAGAACCTGCACCCCGGCATCGGTCGCCAACTCGATCTGACGACGGAATACGCTTTGCTCGGGATGGGGGCTGCGTAGCTTATAGCCCCCATAGAACAAGTTGGGGAGAACCCGCTGGTCGTTCATTTTAAACCACGCGGCTCCATCGGGTCGTTCAACCGAGGAGGTCAACCCCGCCGACCAAACCGATTGAGCAACGATCGCACTTAACAGAACCAGCACGGCCCATTCTTTTTGTTTCTGATAAAACATAACACCCTCTCCTTAAACTACTCTAAAAGGAATTCATCCCTTCGTATAATTCACGCTTTTCACCGGGCAAAATCAAGATTCCACCCAACCCTTCCGGCAGAGAGATTCTCCCAGAAACCGAGCTCCCGTTGCGAATCAAATCGACTTCTATTTCCCCTTTTGGATGAACCATGCTTCCGAAAGCTCGCGGCAAGGCTCCCAGTTGCGGAGTAATGGTTACCGTCTTAAACCCATAGTCCGCCGGGCGAATCCCCAGAATAGATGCAAAATAATGGAACAGCGGATGCGCCCCCCATGCATGACAATCGGAACGCGTAGGCAAAGGCGTTTCCGGAACCGTGGCAAATCCATTTGGAAGCAGATCAAACCAGGGGGCCAGTTTTTTCTCCATCCAATCCATGCGCCCCAACTTGACGCACGCTTCAAAATAATAGTGCGCAAAATAGGAGGTCACTTGAACCAGGGAATCCGCCGTTTCCAAACCTTGGGAAAGATCCTTGATATAGTTCTCATCCAAGGTGTCCGCCAAAATAGCCAGACTCTGCGAATGCTCCGAAAAGAGCGTATGTTCCGGGTCATCTGCAAACAACCTTTTCTCCGGATTCCAAAATACGGCAACCAGGCTTTTCGTGAGTCGCCGGGCTTCTGCCAACGCATCGTCGGCCAACTGCAGACGGCCAAAAGAACGTTCCAGCCCAGCATACATTTTCAAGACGTATACGAGTTGCCAATTAAACACGCTGTTCAGCTCACCACGGCTCCCCGGAACCCCCCAGTCGTTGTTCCAACCCTCGGCCCAGTCCATAAAATTAAAGTGCCCATACTTCCGTTCGCTGCCGGGCACCACCAGCCCCGAGCTGGTTTTGCGATCCATGAAATACGAAATGATCGCGCGCATGTGGTCGAGTATTCCGTCGGTCATCACCTCCGCCCCGCGCCACAGGGCGTAGTCGTTCACCATGGCGATCCACCAAAGTGAGAAAGGCGGAATGGTATGCGTCCCTCGATACGGATAACATGCTTGTGTTAAACCGCTGGGCAACCTAGAGGCGTGGAACATATTGATTGCCTTCAGCGGTAGCGCGGAATCCAAAGCGACGGCATAGGTCGTCAGCGCCTCCAGCCGGGTGTCCCCCACATACATCAGCTGCTCGTAGAAAGGGCAATCCATATAGGTTTCGTGAGAACACATTTGCAATGTACGAAAACAGATCTGCAACATTTGACGCCACGATTCGTCCACGTCGTCGAAGCGGCTTTCCATGGATAGCGGGTAGCGGGTTTCGTACAGTATAATTCCCTCGAGCCACAGCGCTTCTTCCCGGGTCTCGACCAGCAGTTCAACGTACCGACCCGAAAACCACCAAAGCGGATCAAACATCTCGTTCCCCTTGCCGGAGCACCGATAGGTGCTGCCGATGGGACAGATGAAATACTTCCCTTCGATCCGATCCCTGGCCCCTTTCGGGTAGCGAAAATGAGCATGCTTTTCCGGGTTCTTTTCGAGGTAGGCCGCCTCCGAGAACCCGATCCGAATGCGCGCGTTCCGACCCTTGGAAAATTTGATTTCCGGGTAAGCGCAAACGTAGTCGTCCAGCCGAAAAACCATGCGGCGAACCGAATGTGCCGGAATGCACAAGGGGCGCTCTTTTGAAGGACGTTCCCACTCCACCGCCTTGCTACTGCACAATGGGACATCCGATGCCTTCTCAAAACTTCTCGGTGGCAGATCCCCGTTTTCAATCGGAGCTCCCAGATCCATCCGGCGGTTCAGCATCGCCGGAAGAGACGAGGGAAGCAAAACAGGTTTTTCCGCATCCGGCGGCACCTGCTCCGCTGGCGCCCAACCTTCCCCTGCTCCCGAGCGGTAGCTTGCGTCGTAGCGGGTTCCATCAATGGATTCGCGCCACCCAATGCCAAAGGCATAGGGGAACTTCTCCACCGAAAATCCCTCCAGCGCCCGCACGCTCCATTCCGAACTCCCCGTCCCGATCAGCGAAACATGAGCATCCTCTTCCGGGGAAAGAATGAACTGTCCTGGAATAACACTGAGCTGGGCCAACGGAGCAAACTCGCCAAACGCCCACACTTTCGCAACCAAAACATGGGAACCTACGTCCAGCTCCAGGTCGTAGGTGTCGAAAAACCAATGAGCCGCATCACCGCGCTCACTCCCCCGCCCGATCCACTCACCGTCAATATACAACTCGTAGCGCTCGTCCGCGCTAATATGGAATCGAATGGACTGTGCTGTATCCATCGCAAACGTCTTGCGAAAAGCCACCACAAAAGGCGGATTCAGATCTCCCGCTTTTTTGATCCAGGAACAGGGCCATGCCCTGGCACGCCCATCCGGCTGACTCCCTGAATAGGGCGGAACATCAATCACACGCTTCATTTAAAAACTCCTTCGACCGATCCTTCCCCGCAGGAACGTAAGCCCGATGAAACACAATAAGATTAAGCATCCGGCTTTTCGGCGTTAAGCCGCTCCATAAACGCCCGGTCGATCGGATATTTTTTAAGAATAAAAACGACAAAAGTACAACGAACGGACCGCTCAAAACCGTCAGAACCGCGACCGTTCCGGCCGCTTCATCGGTTTAGACCTCGCCGCCGGAATTGACGGAGCAAAAACTTCTGACCGGGCGTGGGCGAAAATTGTATAAGAACGCGGGTTCGAGTAACCCGCAATGCACCCGGCGCTGGACAAGAAACCCCCGGGAGAGGTATTCCCCGGGGGATACGTCGTTGTTTTTCCACCAGTCCCGGATCTTCAAGGGCAAGCCCAACACGCGATCCAACCTTCGTGGATTTCGACGCGTAGTTCCCTACCGCTGGGCTTTAATCCGGTAAAATCCAGAAGCCGTACTTGTTCCCCCAACATCGGTAAAATTCGTTGATATTGATGTAGGCGGTATGTTGGAGAAAATCGGTATCCAAGAACTTCCCGACACAAGGTTTGTTCTCCGTTCCAGATACTGAAAGGCCTCCACGCCGCCTTCCCAATCCACCCGAATTCCGGAGCCATCGCCCTCAATGTTCGTGATCTGCAGCACGGAACCTTCCAGCGTCGGATCGGTGTCGCAGACCCATTCCTCCCACGCCAGCATGCCATCGTTGTCGGAGTCCAAAAGCTCTTCTTCCTCGGGCGTTCCGTTGGTCAGGCCATAGAGCTCAAGCCACCATTCGGGCGTTCCCAGGGGTGCCAAAGGCTCCCCGGGGATTGTGAGTTCAACGGGCAGGCCGGTTACATTTTGCATACCGTCGAAGTCAACGATTCCACCGCGGATGAGGTCAAGATCGACGTCAATAACCGTGCCGATAACCCCTTTCAGGATAATCTGTGCTACCTGCGGAACGGGGGCTAGCGGTTCGGTTTGTCCTCCGAGGCCGCCAACACTGATTGAGAAATTCGCTCTCGGCAGCGCAGCAACACCCGGGATGGCCTGAGATGCCCCATTGGTGTTGTCAGGCCCTGCGCCTTCGCCATACGTGTAGCCATCACCATTTACCTCCTGATCGTGCGCCACATCCAGAAAAATATCATAATACGAATTAGCCGGCGTACCCAGATCATCATCTACCGTAAAACTGGAAATGTTTGCATCGGCGTCAATCTTCAGGCCGATGCCAACGATCTCTGTGTCTGATGTGAGGGTGAGTTTTACCTGCCCGGCTACAGTCTCGTCGGTCGTGACCACAACACCAGCAAAGACGCTATTACATGTTACAACCGTACACGCCATTGATAAATGCACCCATTTGCGAACATTGATTTTTTTTATAACAACCTTCATCATTACTATACCTCCTAAAATACTGTTTATTGATAGGAAATCGCTTTTTAGGCGATTGGGGCACGCCACCCGAAATCTCGTTTAAAAAGCGGCTTCATGGGAAGAGGTGTAGTGGAAAGCGGGATTTTTGTCAAGATTGATTAATAGGAAATCGCTTTTTATGAAGGGGTCCGCCTGGCCCCTTCACGAATTCTCATTGGCTTACTCCTTTATCTTTTTTCACTACACCAATAGTTGAACCGCCCGCCGGGAGCGGCATCGCCGCAGATGTAAAACCCCATAATGTCACCGGGGCGGTTCAGGTTGTCCACCCACTTGAATTCAATATCCAGCGGCTGCTTAGTGGGAAGCTCCAGCGCCGACCGCGGAATGACGAGTTCCATTTCACAGCCCGTCACGTTGAAATCAACGGGTGTGGCTTTGCTCCAGTTCCAACCCTTGGAACTTTTTTCCAGCACACCGGGAGCCGAGCGGTTCAGCACAACATCGTAGCCTTCCCATCCGGTTTCTTTTGACCGGTCGGTATCGATGAACAGCATCATCCACGAAGGATCCGATGAGGGAGAAATCGGCGCGGCGGTCTTCACGTAGAAATAGATATTTCCCGCATCCCGCGATACTTTGCTCATCACGATGTCGTTGCGCCCCTGCGTATTCACATAGCGCAACTGATCGCCCCAACCGGGATAATTCCGATGCACGGTGTCGCCGCGATAATCCGTAAACTTCGGGCGCACCCTGTTCCAATCCGAAAAGTCTCCATCGACCGTTATTGTTTTCGGAGCCCCGGCTTTCTGCGGACGTTCCATGCCCTTGAACTTCCGGATATTGGAAACCATCTGATAGTAGTAGTTATCGCCGTAACCGCCTTTCATCGGCTCAATATCGCGACTATACTCCACATCGAACAGATCGACAAAAACAACCGGCGCGGTGTAGCTCGCGAAGGCGTTCATGCGCATGGCGACCCATTCGTTCCACCCCGTTACAAAAACCAGTTCCGGATCGACCTCGATGGCACGATCCCACTGCTCCTGAAAATTGAATCCGTATTGATAGGCGTTTGGCCGCGAATCGGTATGACCATTGTGATAGCTACGACCCATCGAGCGCGGATCGCTGAGTGCGGTGATTTGATTCCTCAGCGCATTCATTGCCACGCCCACCGCCATCTGCTCCGGATGCTTGGCCGTACCGCCGAACGCATACTGCGGATAGCGCTGTAGCCAACTCCAGTGATCCGGCCTTGACGGCGGATCAAAATAGGTTGGCATCGGCGGGCGGAAGGTGAAAAACCTTTGGATCTTTTTCGGAATATCTTCCGGATAGGCCATGATCAGCGGCTTGCCTTTCCAGAAGAACCAAAGATTTTTATAGAGCCCCGGTTTATACAGGTCGCGGTACAGCCCTTCGATTTCATCTGGATCGCCTGCCCCAAACCGGCAGAGAAACGCGATCTTCGGAACATTCACGCCATCTTGCTGCGCCTGATCGAATGCGCGGCACAAAGCCATGTAACTTTCCTTATAGGTAAAGCCGTTGCTGCAATCGAAAATGAGCACATCCACCCCGGCATCGGCCAGCATTTCGGCATGCTTGCGATAGACCCATTCGTCGGTTGAGCGATAGTAGCCGAAAAGCGGCTCGGCAAAGTGGTGGTAATGGTTGGCCGGCCCCCACGCCGGATGGTTGCCGTCGTTTTTGGCGTCCGGATGCTTCGCCAAAATTTTGGTAATGTCGTGCGGGCCGGTTTTTGAATGCTGGTACTGCCAGAGGAAATAAAACAGCGCCACGGTTCGATCCGTGCGCAGCGGCCCGACCTCCTCGAATCCGGGAAGTTTTCGCTCCAAGCCATCCGTCGCCGGCCACTCGCCTCCACAGACGTTGCCGACCAGCACCACAATAAACAATAGATAGATAATATGCTTCATTCCACTTCAACTCCTACTCAATAATAATACCTGCATTCGTTAGATAAAATCTAAAGAACAAACGTTACCTGTTGGGTTGGAACGGCTAATATAGCCGCCAAACAAAACAACAACCCACCCAACAGGGGATGAAATAAACACTATAAACTCAAGATCGGCAAGGGCGAACTCAACTCAACCATCGGGATGTGCTACTTGTCAATCTTGACCTTGGCCAGATAGATGGACGTCTTTCCTTCGTGGGAAGAGTAGTAGCTGACCCATAGCAACCCATCGTGCAGAACGAGGCCGGCATAGCTGGTGTCGCCCCCCGACGGAAGCTTGAGGGCCTCGGTGAGTGTGCCCGTCTGAGGATCGATCCAGCCCAGCGACGTATGCGCGGGGAGCCAACCCTTGCCATCATAAATACGCACGGCCACCACCAACCGTCCATCGGGCAGGCGGAGCATGTGCGGGCCGCCAAAACGCGTGCCCGTATCCTTCCACTCCCACTTCGTGTACGGCGGGTCTGAAACGCCGAGCAAACCCGTGTTCGGCTTCCCTTCGCGCCGCAGCAGGCCGTAGGCGGTGTCACCGTCGAACACAAGCGACGATTCGTTGGGGGAGCCGACGTCGAAGAGGCGATCGACGAGCGTATCGAATTTCTTCCCGTCGTTGCTGGAGTAAAGCCGGATCGACCGATCCTTGCCGCAGCCGTAGCCGATGCCATAGGCCTTCCCCTTGTGCCACGTCACTCGCCAGAGCCAGAAATCCGGGTCGCCGATCTCCTGCTTGTCGCTCCAAGTGCGCCCATCTTTCGAGAACCAAGCCAATGATTGGTACGTGTGCTTCGATTTGTCGTGCAGTACCTCGACCCCGCACAACATTAATTGGCCCTTCGGAGTGATGGTGATCTTCGCATCGCGCAGGTCCGAATTCGGCGATGCGATATAGGCCGCAGACTCCCATTTCTCGCCATCGGCTGAGGTGATAACCCGAAGCGCTCCGTCGGATGAGCGGTGCGTCTTGCTCTCCCGAAACACGCAGAACCAGCGGTCCCGAAAGCGGACTAGGTCCGTGAAAGCATTATGGGGGGCCTTGTCCCATATCTTTCGTGCTTCAATCAGTTTCATCGACATTTCCTTTTCCTGCGCACTTGATGTCCTTCCAGCGAACCCAGCTGCGACAAGCACCATTCCTGCAACAACAATATTCACATTCTTCATCCTGTTCTTTTCTCCTTTGCATTGATCCCAACGACTGAACTGACTTCCCGAACCATGGAGGTATGGCCTGAAAAAACCAGCGTTTAATGAGGTGAAGTCCAATTCCTCGGCTACTTATTTTTCGCTGGAGAAGATGGAGTCTTGAATGAGGTGAACTGAAGGATGGAATCTCCGCTTCCAGGTAATTCATGGTTGAAGATTGCCAGATAGAGTTTATCCCCTTTTGTAGTGAGGTAATATGGGGTCATCCCACGGGGAACCAGACTGCTGAGATCAGTCCAATTTCCTGTAACAAGGTCTCCCAGCTTCCTGAATCGGATGAATTTATGCTCATCCGGATCGGTTCCGCAGGCATACTGCTTCGTAAAATAGCTGGTCGCATACCAGAAGCCATCAAAGAATTCGGCATCGTTGAGAACCAGCCCGGTCTTGGTCCAGGACCCTGCGGGTCCACGACAACCCGTTGGATCGAAACTATCGTAGATGGTGAACGTTGGGGTGTCCCAATCCAGAATTTCCACGATCCGGCCCTTCGCCGATCCGATCGCATAGAGTTTACCGTTCGCAAAGGTCAGCGCCCGCGCGTACCCTTGAACAGGCACCGATATCGCACTCTCATTCTCGCCGATCGCGGTGAAGCGAAAAACATGTCCAGAGTTGGAATTGATCGCATAGATCCAACCCGTCGCAGGATCGAGCACGATATCGTGCGGGCGTTTCAGAGGAATGCCCGCAATGTTGCTGGTCTGGGCCATGATGGTTCCGCTGGAGAGATTGGCGAAGGCGATGATGCGATGATTTTCCGTGTCGTTGGCGTAGTATAACCGGTCTGCCGGGTTGTAGACAACCGAGTGCGGACCGCGCAGCGACACCGGCGAAATTTGAAACGGGGCACCGGGACTGTCACGGAACACGAATCGACTGTTTTTCAGGTCGCTGACGATCTCCTGATTCCCCGACCCAAACGCCATGTGGGTGGGCCACCTGAACTGTGCCGGATCGCTACCGGGGGCGTACGTCGTCACTTCCAGACCCAAACCCGCCGACCCACTCGAAGACTCGCTACTGGCCACGTAGGGTTCAAGAGCTTCGTTTTCCGCTATAACACTCATGCCACAAAGACTCAAGACCCCTGCACATAGCCATATTCTCTTCATTATTGGCTCTCCGTTATTTTTTATGGAGAATGTGGTTTTTCGACCGGATAACAGGACCATCTGGATGATTAACCACTCTCTTTGAGAGCTATTTTATTTTAAAATTATCAATCGCTTTGCTCATGGCTACTATGAAGACCTCTCTATCCTGTCGATCTCTCAATTCCCTTTTTACTGCTACGTACGATAGGGGCAAGTCATTGCAAGGCAACATATAAAAAGCTGTTCCTCTGTTGATGTGCCTTTTTTAACAAAGAACCGAACCTACTCCACATGGATCTGATAGAAGGCGCGCCCCTTTTCGGTGGCGTTGGTGTCGATGTATTCCGTGGTACCTTCCCATCCTTGGATGCCGCCTTCCAAGGTCTGGAAGGCTCCATCCACCAAGTTGGTGCTGGCCTTGATCCGGTAGGTGCGTCCGATGATGCTATTCCATTGGAGCTGGAATCCGGTCGGCACCGAGCCGCTTCCCAAGGATTGGAACCCGAAGAAGGAGAGTGCGTCAGTGGGGTCGGTTCCCGACCACCATTCGGAATAGTTGTCCATCGAGTCCCCATCGGAATCGAGGAAGTTCGACAAGGCTTCCCGCGGAAGTCCGTATGACCCCAACCAGTCCGCAGGGGCCCCGATGGCGATTCCAGCGTAAACCGGCCGGTGATCCGAGGCCGCCGTTTCAACCACCACCTCAGCGTTGGATTCCGTAATTGGCAAGTTTTTGACCATAATGTAGTCGATCTTCTTGGTCGGAGTGACGGCGGGAAAGGTGAAGGCTCCCGAGGAATCGAGCGGGGTGTAGCCATTGCGTTCCAGCAAGGCAATCGGCCTTGACTTTGGCTCCGCATTGAGGTCGCCGGCCAGCACAATTGGATGGTTCCTCGGGGCAAGGGCGTCCAGGATTGCCTGCACCTGAATCACCCGCGTCTTATCGCTGAGATGGTCGAGATGGGTGGAAACAAAAGAGAGGGTGTTGGTGCGCCCATATAAATCCGGCACCTCCACCACCACCTCCAAAGCACCGCGCACCTCGCCGCCGTTCGGCGGAAGGGAATGCTCGTATGTGGCTTGGATCGGATAGCGGGAAAGCAAGGCATCTCCGTATTCCCCGCCGCGGTAGTCCATGCTTTTCAGGAAACGGTATTCCATGCCGAGGAGCTCGCCCAGCACCTTGGCTTGATCAATATTCCCGCGGGAGGTGTATTTGTCCACTTCCTGGAGCGCTACCAAGTCGGGATTGGACACCGCAATGACATTCGCAATGGCATTCATGCTGACCATACCGCCGCCGTCGCCAGCCACTAACCCGGTAAAGATGTTATAGGTGAGGGTTCGCAACGCGGTGGCACCATTCAATCCATCTGCCGGAAGCATCACCGCCTCCGCGAAGGTGGTGGTCAGCCGCAGCTCATCCATCATCACATTCGCTGCCACATCGGAGCGGGAATAGAGCGTGGCATAGTCAAGATCCGACATGGAATCGATATAATCACGGTTAATGACGGTTAAGTCTGGGAAAGTTGGCTCGGTGTTGCTGGTCGGGTTGACAAACACATCGATTCGGTCGTTGCCGGTCAGATTGGGCGTGATTTTCAAGACTACCATATAGGTTGTGTCCACGGCCGCATCCTGAATTTTATTGATCGTTCCACCGCCCTTCAACGTTAAGCTTCCACTATCGCCATCTCCAGCGAAGCCGAACATAACGCCGTCAAAGGTGTTATCAAAAAAATGGGTTATATTATTATCTGTCAACCCCATCCAGAAACCCTCC